>JBJKRM010000209.1:0-4336 GCA_046704685.1 Rhizomicrobium sp. | reverse complement strand
CCCGAGCACGACGAGCGCTGAGCGATCTGCTGAAGAGGACATTGTTGATTCAGCCAACGTGTCAAGCAATACCGTAACGCGGTGATATTTTGTCAATTATCCGTGCACGCCGTACTTCACCTTGCGGCTTGCCGTCGCTGGGGGACACCCGGCACCACGTCCGCTACGTCAGCTTTAATAAAAGTAAGGTACATGTACAAAATTTATAGTAGGGAACCATGCCTATTCGATGATTATCCCGTTTACCGAATTTGGATTTGTTCGTTGTCAAAACGAAATCTGGTTACGTGTTTTTACATCTGTATGAGGAACAAACAATGACTACAAACGGAAACAAGACCGGCAATCCGTCCAGCACTGCCGATGCACCGAATGACGTTTCGCGCCGCACCGTTCTGCGGGGCGCGACGCTGGCCGGCGGAGCCGCGATCCTGGCGACCGCGATGACGACCCAGCAGGCCGAAGCGAAGATGACGCAACAGGCGGCCGGTTATGTGCCCGTTTCCAAGACCAGCAAGCATTGCGCCGACTGCCAGCTCTTCGAGGCGCCGTCATCCTGCAGGCTCATCGGCGGCGTCATCAGCCCCAAGGGCTACTGCCGGTTCTATGTGAAGAAGGGCTGAGGCCACAGACCCGCACAGAGTGCAATCGACATCCAAAACACCGTGAGGGGCCATTTCATGTCAATCCATACCATCAGAAGAAGAAGCGCGTCGTTTGCCACGCTTGCGGGGGCGGCGGTCCTGGCGCTGGCGGCCATGACGCAGCAAGCCAGCGCCGTGCCGAGCTTCGCACGCCAGACCGGACTCGCCTGCGAGGCGTGCCACACCGTATTCCCGGAGCTCACCCCGTTCGGCCGCGCCTTCAAGGCCAGCGGCTATACCTTGTTCAACACACGGAAGGTGCAGGACATCGACCGGCAGAAGCACAACACCTTGTCGATCACCGATCTTCCCCCGGTTTCCGCCATGGTGATGGCCTCGACCAGCATCGAGGCCAAGGCGAACGATGCCGATTCCAGCAAGACATCCACCGACTTCCCGCAGCAGATGAGCCTGTTCTACGCGGGACACATCTCAGACAATGTGGGCGCCTTCATCCAGGTCACCTATGACGACCAAAGCGGCGCTTTCGGGATGGACAATACGGACATCCGCTTTGCCGATGTCGGCACCGTGGACGGCCACGAGGTGATCTACGGCGTGAGCCTGAACAACAATCCTACGGTCCAGGATCTGTGGAACGACACACCCGCCTGGAGCCAGCCCTTCATCGGATCGCCGGCGCTGCAAGGCCCGGCTGGGTCCACCCAGCTCGAAGGAGCGATGGCGCAGAACGTCGCCGGACTTTCGGCTTATGCGTTCGTAGATGAGTCACTTTACACCGAAGTCGGCGTCTACCGGTCCGCCTTGCAGGGCGCCTCGGTGGCCAGCTCGGGCAGCGACAACAACATGGTCATCTCCGGCGTGGCGCCCTATTGGCGCGTTGCCTACGAGACCGACTGGGGCAAAAACTCCTTTGAGTTCGGCTCGTCCGGCCTCTATGCAGAGCTCGAGAATCCGACGACGCCCGCCGGCAACGCGGTCAACCTGTCGCTGCAGCATGGGCTGACCGACAATTTCATGGACGTCTCGCTGGATTCCCAATACCAGTACATCGACGACAACAACCAGTTCTCGATCACGTCCCGCTGGGTCCATGAGCACGAGAACCTCGACGCCAGCTTCATGTCGGGCTTCGCCAACCACAAAGACGCCAATGTCGACACCTTCAATCTGAACGGCAGCTATTTCTGGAAGCGCCGGTTCGGCGGCACCATCGGATTCTCCACCGTCTCGAGTTCCAACGATCCGCTTTACTTCGGCACGATCCAGGGAGGGTCCGGCAGCAGCTATGGCACCTTCGAGGTCGACTATCTGCCCTGGCTGAACGTCAAACTTGGGCTGCAGTACACGGCCTTCATGAAGTTCGACGGCTTGACGTCCAACTACGACGGCGCCGGCCGCAATGCCTCCGACAATAACATGTTATTCGGATACCTCTGGGTCGCTTACTGATCGGCCTGACAACAAATGGGACAAAGCGTCGTGAAGATCACTCCCCTTTTGACTGCGGCGGCTCTCGTCTGTGCGACGGGCACGCTCGCATCGGCGGCGGCTTCGGCCGCAACCGTCAAGACTCCGTCCATCGTGACGACCGTATGCCAGAACTGCCATGGGCTGACGGGCAATAGCGAGTTGTCGACTTTTCCTCGCCTCAACGGCCAGCAAGACACCTACATCGTCAATCAGCTGAAGAACTTCCGCGATCACAAACGCAGCGATCCCCACGCCCGGGCATATATGTGGGGAATGGCGTCGCAATTATCCAACAGCGAGATCAAGAAGCTGGCGGCGTATTTCTCCGCCCAGAAGCCGACCAACCCTCAGAAGGGTGGTGCGCTTGCCGCCAAGGGCAAGGAGATCTTTGACAACGGCGTCGAGGCACAAAACATCCCGGCTTGTGCGGCTTGCCATGGCGATCACGGCGGCGGCAACGGCGCCATTCCGCGGATTGCCGGTCAGCATGGCTATTATCTCAAGAGCCAGCTGGAAGCCTTCCGGTCGACCTTGCGTGAAAGCGACATCATGCACGCCAACACCAAGGAAATGACCGACAGCCAGATCGAAGCGTTGGTGTCCTATCTGGCGAACGACTGAGCCTTAGAGCAAAGCGCCTGAAAACCACCCGGCGCTTTCCCTCCATTCTCAGACTGGTTTCGCGCCGGCCGCTTCTGCGTGCCGGCGCAAACTTTTTGTGCACGCTACTCTAGCGGTTGCGCGCACCCGGAATGTCGCCGTTACCAACGCGCATGGCATCCCAGACTCCCGGCTGGCGGGGATCGGCTTCGCCAGCGCGGTAGACCTCGATGGTCACTCTGGCGCCCGGCTGTATCGACGGCATGGCCTGCGAACCTTGCCAGCCGGCAATCCGGAAATAGCGAAAGCCGTGGGCGAGCGTCAGCCGGGCGGCCTCGACGAACACCTTGCGCGATGCGACAGCCGCGTCATCACCGGCCGTGTAGCGTCCTGCGATGACGATCGTGTGGCCAGCCGCCATGCGTGGCAGGTGGTGCGCACAACCGGTGAGGACCAGCATGCTCAGCAAGAGCCCGGCGCAGATCCGCACCGCACCGCCGCTCATCCTGTCTCCGCGCATTCGCCTTCTCCGCCATTGGCGGGCCCACACCAGCCCTTCATGCCCCAAGCCGGACGAACGCATCGACGCCGACGCCGCTCGTCTCAACGCCTTTATACATGGTCCGGCGGCATGCGCAGAAAACGGACGTGTACTTGCTGCAACGAAGTCGCCGCCGGCAAGGCGGAACGGGGCGCAGCCACAGACGTTGCCGTTAAGGAATGTTACAGTCGGGACAGGCGCGCTATCGGACGCGGCCACGGGGGGACTGATGAAACCTATCATTCTGATCGCACTGGCCTTGTTCATTGGCGCCGCGCATGCCGGACCGGATCAAACCAGGCTGGTCCGTTATACCGCCGGCAAGATCGTTGTGACGGCGCTCAAGGACGGAACGCTGCGCCTTCCGATTTCCGCAATGAGCCCGGCCGATCGGGTCACCCCCGTGGCCGCGCACGATCCGGCGATCAAGGACGGCAAGGCCGTCATCTCCATCAATGCCTTTCTCGTCCAGATGCCAGGCCACACCGTGCTGATCGACGCCGGTTCCGGCACCTGCAGCGGTCTTGTGCATGGCGAGGTCCTCAACGATCTGCGCACCGCCGGCGTATCGCCCGGCCAGATCGACATGGTGCTGTTGACACACCTGCATTTCGACCATGTTTGCGGTCTCTTGGCACCCGACGGGCATCGGGCTTTCCCGACGGCATCCGTATGGGTCGCCCAGGCGGAAGCCGCCTATTGGCTGGACGAGAAGATCGCCGCCAAGCAGCCCCAAAACCAGCGCGGCGGCTTCCGCTTCGCGCAGCAAAGCCTGGCACCCTATCAAGCGGCCGGGAGGGTCCATACCTTCAAAGGCGAAACCGTCCTCCTGCCCGGCCTCAAGGCCATACCGGCACCGGGCCATACCCCCGGACATACGGCCTATCTTCTGCACTCCGAAGGACATTCCCTGCTGTTCTGGGGCGACATCATCCACTTTCCGACGGTCCAGTTCGAAGCGCCGGACATCACCATGGCTTCGGACGTCGATCCGGCTGCGGCGCGGGCCACACGGCTCTCTCTTCATCAGGCGACTAAGTCAAACCAGCACGGCGATCGCGGGCGCTCATCTGTCGTTTCCTGGCTTGGGCGACGTTCGCAGGAATGACGACAGCTA
>JBJKRM010000208.1:0-3358 GCA_046704685.1 Rhizomicrobium sp. | reverse complement strand
GATGGTGACGAGCTTGAGCACGACGGGATCGAACAGCACCTTCATCATCTCCGCCCCTTCGGCGGTGTGACTGACGCGGGCGACGAAGGCCGCGTAGTTCATCCAGCGTTCGCCGCCCTCCATGTAGAGATCCAGGTCGGTGTCGAGGAATGCATGCAGCGCGCCTTCGACGGTAGGATGATCGCCGGCCTCCGCTTCATACTTCTCGAGCGCCTCTATGCGGCGGCTGCGGGTGGTGCCGGCCCGCCGTTCGAACACCGCTTCGAACAGGTTGCGCTTGTCCTCGAAATAGTAGTGAAGCAGCGTGGTGTGGATGCCGACGCGCTCGGCCACATCGCGCAGTGTCACACCGTAGAAGCCATTTTTCGAGAAGAGGTACTCGGCCGCGTCGAGGATCTGCTCAAGAGTCTCCGCGCGCTGCTCTGCCTTGCTGCGCCGGGGCCTTTTGGCTGTCGAACCTTCCAACATCGCACCAACCTTCTTCCTCATCCGGCCAAAATACCCAAGCCAAATTCCTCAATAAACATTGTCTTCTAAACCGATTTTCACGTCAGCCTAGTAAGAACGCAATTGATTCTTGTCAATCTGCCGATGGTCGATAAGCGGCTTTTTGGCACGCGACCGACTCATTTGGACCGTCCGTCTTGCAAGCTTTGACGATGATTTGGCTCGTCTTCGTTTGTCTATGGTCGTCCGGTTCCATGCTCCATCTATGGACAAGAAAAAGCGCCCCAGAGGGGTTCCGGGGCGCGAGGTGGCCTGGGTCTACCGGCCTTTGCGGTCAGGACGCCAAACGCGCCCTGCGCGCTTGTTGCGCGATGTGTACGCCGCGCGGGATAAGCCGGTTTTCGAACGCTTGGCGTTCGAGTTCCTCGCGGAAATCCGGATGGGCCAGCGAGATCATCGCTTGAGCGCGTTCGGCGATCGATTTGCCCTTCAGATTCGCCATGCCGTATTCGGTGACGACGTACATGACGTCGGTGCGCGGCGTGGTGACGATGTTGCCCGGTGTAAGATTGAGCACGACGCGGCTTTTGCGGACGCCCTTCTTCTCGAACACCGAGGACATGCACATGAAGGATTTGCCGCCTTTCGAGGCATAGGCGCCGCGGGCGTATTGCAGCTGGCCGCCGGTTCCCGAAATGTGGCGATGGCCGTCCGATTCCGAAGCCGCCTGGCCCTGAAGATCCATCTGGGTCGTGTTGTTGATCGCGAACACCTTGTCGTTCCGCATGATGATATGCGGCAGGTTGGTGTATTCGACGTTGCAGCACAGCATGTCCGGGTTATTGTCGATCGCATCATACATGGCCTGGGTTCCGAGGCCGAAGGTGAAGACGACCTTGCCGGGATCGAGCTGTTTCTTCGCGCCGGTGACCACGCCCGCCTTGTAGAGTTCGATCAGGCCGTCGGTCAGCATCTCGGTATGAACGCCAAGATCCTTGGCGCCGGCTTCCAGAAGCAGGGAGCACACCGCATTGGGCATGCCGCCGATGCCGATCTGCAGGCAGGCGCCGTCTTCCACCTCACCCGCCACCCGGCGGGCGACGGCGCGATCGACATCGGTGATCGGCGGGCTCCTGAGTTCGGCGAGCGGTGCGTTGTCGCCTTCGATGATGTAGTCCACCTCGCTGATGTGAACGCCGTTGTCCACGCCGTGGACCGAGGGAATGGCCGTCGAGGTTTCGAGGATCAGGGTCTTGGCCCGTTCGACCAGGGTTCTCTGCCAGCCGTTCATCGGGCCGAAATTGAAGAAGCCGTTGTCGTCGGCCGGCCTCGTCTTCAGCACCACGATGTCGATCGGCGCGATGAAGCGGCGGTAGTAGTCGGAGATTTCGCCGAGATTCGGCGGGATGTGATAGCAGACCCCGGCATCCGATTTGGCGCGCTCATAGGCGCTGAAGTGCCAGCTGTAATAATGGAAATGCCGGCCTTCGGGATCGGCCTCCAGCACCGCGCGCGACTTTGCCGCCAGGCTGGAGCGGAATCCGACATTGCTCAGTTCATCGACGCGCGCGGCAAGGGCCTGGTCGAAGATGTCGGGTTGGCTTAGGCAACCGCCGTAATCAAGCCAATCGCCGGACTTCACCAGAGCGGCCGCTTCGGCGGCGGAAACCTTCTTTGCGGGATTGGACGCAGGACGCATCGGCATTGGGGTACCTTTCTGCAGGTCTTCTTCGATGTGGAATTCGATTGTCATGGGAAGAGGGGCTTCGCCCCGCTTCTGGTCCGGCTGGTCATTCGCCGCTGGACGGAAAAAGGGCGGTCGCCGGCTTTGTGACGCGGCGCGGCGACCGAAGGGCCTCAAGGTCAGAACGCCTTGAGCAGGCGTATGCCGTACTGGCGCGGCGGGCCGGCGAAGTTGAGATTCGAGTTCATCGCCGCCACATAGTGCGAGTCGGTCAGGTTGGTTCCGTACAGGGTGAAGACGTAGTCTTCGTGCTTCCACTCGAGCTGGGCGCCGAGCAGATTGCGCACGCCGATCCGGTCTCCGTAGTTCCGGTTGTCAAACAGCGTCGCCCATTGCGGCCCCATATGCGCATAGCTGAGACGCGGCGTGAGCGCGTCGCCATTGCCGAGGTCGAACCTGTATTGGATGCCGATGTTCCCGGTCAGGCTGGGCGCATAGGTCTGGGGGTGGCCCTTCAGATTGACGCATGTGTGGTTGCCATAGCCCATCGTCTGCCAGCCATTGGCGATGCCGTAGAGGTCGAAATAGGACTGGTACGCTTGATAATCCGGCCCGGTCCTGGGATCGCACGGCAGGGGAAGCGCGCCGAAGATCGTGTTGTAGGTGGCCGGCGTTCTGGGATCGCTGGTCCAGAACTCGCCGATCTGGCTGTGCAGCCAGCCGAGTCCGGCGCTGGCGGAGAAGTTTCCGAACACCGCCTCGAACTCGGCTTCAAAGCCGTACATGATGGTCGCTTTCGGACTGTTCACCTCGTAGCTGAAGGTCGGGTATTCGGGGTAGCCGATGCTGACCTGGAAGTTCCGGTATTCGTTGTAATAGCCGTCGAGCTGCGCCCGGACATGGTCATTGAACCAGGTTCCCTTGTAGCCCGCCTCATAAGAGGTGACGCGCTCCGGACCGAAGGCGGGAATCGTCGTCACGCCGGCGCTGAATGGCACGTTGAGGCCGCCCGGCTTGTAGCCGGTCGCGATGAAACCGTAGATGAAGTTGTTGTTGTTGATCGTCCAGTTGAGCGAGCCCTTGTAGTCGAAGCTGTAGGACTTGATGCTCTGAATCGACTGAATGGCCGTTCCGTATTGCCAGACGTCGACGTCGTTTTTCGAGCGGTTCGTCGACCAGCGTCCGCCGAACTGGGCCTCCAGCCCCGCGAACAGCTTGGCGCTGATC
>JBJKRM010000207.1:0-2784 GCA_046704685.1 Rhizomicrobium sp. | reverse complement strand
CGTCCTCGAAAAAGGTCACTGTGGCGGCCTGGTTGAGGCGGCATTTCACCGGGAAGCCCACATACAGGGTATTGGCGTAATTGCCTGTATCGCCAAGGAAATGCCCGGTCGCGATGGCCGAGGCATTGGCCGTGGTGACGGTGGGGTAGACGGCGTGGCTGTTGGCGAAATCGACGCCATCCCGCCGCAGCCGGGCCATGGTGGGGGCGGTTTCGGGCGTCACGGAGCTGTAGCGCAGGCCGTCGGCCACGAAGATCACCACATTGCGCGGCTGGGCTAGGGCGGGCAGCGCCAGGGTGAGGCAGAGCGCGCCGCTGGCGAGGAAAGCTGTGAATTTCATCGGATTGTCCCCTGACAAGCGGCGGGAACCTAGACCACCAGTACGACAGTTAAAGCAAAATGGGCTCCGGCCTTGACCAATGGGCCCTGACCGGCCACATACCCCCCGGTTTTTAACTTCCGGATTTCAAAGGCCTAGCCATGCACGCCTATCGCACCCACACCTGCGGCGATTTGCGCAAGAAGGACGTGGGCACCCGCGCCCGCCTGTCGGGATGGGTCAATCGCCGGCGCGACCATGGCGGCCTGATCTTCATCGATCTGCGCGACCATTACGGCATCACCCAATGTGTGGTGGAGCCCGACAGCCCGGCCTTCGCCGCCGTCGACAAGTCTCGCTCCGAATGGGTGCTGACGCTGACCGGTCATATCGAGGCGCGCACGCCCGACACCATCAATCCGGACATGCCCACCGGCGAGGTCGAGCTGCGCATCGACGAAGCCTCGGTGCAGTCCGTTGCCTCCGATCTGCCGGTGCCGGTGTTCGGCGACCTTGAATACCCGGAGGAAACCCGCCTCAAATATCGCTTCCTCGATCTGCGCCGTGAGCGCCTGCACCGCAACATCACCCTGCGCTCGCAGGTGATATCGTCCATCCGCCGGCGCATGATCGATCAGGGTTTCACCGAGTTTCAGACACCGATCCTGACCGCCTCGTCGCCGGAAGGGGCGCGCGACTTCCTGGTGCCGTCGCGTCTGCATCCCGGCCAGTTCTACGCCCTGCCGCAGGCGCCGCAGCAGTTCAAGCAGCTCATCATGATCGCCGGCTTCGACCGCTATTTTCAGATCGCGCCGTGCTTCCGCGACGAGGACGCCCGCGCCGACCGTTCACCGGGCGAGTTCTACCAGCTCGACATCGAGATGAGCTTCGTCACCCAAGATGATGTTTTTGCTGCAGTTGAGCCAGTTCTGCACGGCGTCTTCGAAGAGTTTGCCGAGGGCCGCAAAGTGTGGCCGGCGCCGTTCCCGCGCATCGCCTATGACGAGGCCATGCTGAAATACGGCGTCGACAAGCCGGATCTGCGCAATCCCATCGTCATTGCCGATGTGTCCACTGTCTTTTCACGTCAAGATGTGGCCTTTAAGGCATTCAAAGAAAAGACAGTTCGTGCCATCCCCGCACCCGGCGCAGCCAGCCAGCCGCGCTCCTGGTTCGACAAGCTGAATGACTGGGCCAAGACGGAGCATGGCGCTGCCGGTCTTGGCTATATCGTGTTCGAGGACGACGGCGGTACCCTCACCGGCAAGGGTCCGATCGCCAAATTCTTGCCGTCCGAGGCACTATACGAACTGGCGCGTCTGTCCGGCGTCCAGGCGGGCGATGCGTTGTTCTTCTCCGCCAATGCCAAGCAGGACCGTGCTGCGGCCCTGGCCGGCCAAGTGCGCATCCGTCTCGGCCAGGATCTCGGCCTGATCGACAAGAACGAGTTCAAGTTCTGTTGGATCGTCGATTTTCCGATGTACGAATGGAACGAGGACGAAAAGAGGATCGACTTCTCCCACAACCCGTTCTCCATGCCGCAGTTCGACCGCGAGCATTTCCTGACTTTGGACGCCAAGCAGCGCGACACCATCCTCGGCATCAAGGCCTACCAGTACGACATCGTCTGCAACGGCGTGGAGCTGTCTTCCGGCGCCATCCGCAACCACGATCCGGACGTCATGCTGAAGGCCTTCGAGATCGCCGGCTATGCCCGTGAGGAGACCGAGGAGAAGTTCGCCGGCATGTTGAACGCCTTCCGCTATGGCGCTCCGCCGCATGGCGGCACGGCGCCCGGCATCGACCGCATCGTCATGCTGATCGCCGGGGTCGACAATCTGCGCGAAGTCACCATGTTCCCGATGAACCAGCAGGCTCAGGACCTGATGATGAACGCGCCCGGCGAGGCCTCGCTCAAGCAGCTGCGCGAGCTGCACATCCGGGTGGTGAAGCCGGAGAAATAACCGCCTCGCCCCCGCGTTGCGGAGGAGAGGCCGGCGCGCAGCGCCGGGTGAGGGGGCATGATGCAGGGCAGCGTTCGCACCGGCTTTATCATCGCCGCACTGGTAGCGGCTGGCTTCCTGGCCTTCTCCGTCTTCGGCACCCGTCATGAAAGCTGGTTCGTGCGTGCCGCGCAGCAGAACGCCGTCCGCTGTCTGACCCAATCGCCTTGTCCGCGTTTCACGGCCCAAGGCAGCGTGCTGCCGAAGGCGCCGCCGCTCGCTTCCGGCAGTCCTTGCGCTCAGCGTGCCGCCTGGCGGCAGCTGAAGAGCGACTCCAACGGCCAGACCAGCATCGTGCTGACTTGCACCGACGGCTCCACTTACCTCTATCACATGGGCGTGTTGGCCGGCCGCAAGGCGGGCAACGAGCAATGGATGCGCTGTTCCGGGGCAGTTTGCGCGGCCGAGGTGGCGCAGCTGCAATGAATGTGGTCGCCGGGCTGGCTTGAACGCTGGCTGCCA
>JBJKRM010000206.1:0-3422 GCA_046704685.1 Rhizomicrobium sp. | reverse complement strand
CCAGATGCGACCAGGCGATGCGCTGCGGCATGTCTTTATAAAAGGAGGCGACCTCCGCCTTGACACCCATGCGGTCGTAGACCCGGCGTACCCCTTCGACATCCTCGGGCCGGCATTGCTGCACGATCTCGAGCCGCTCCTTGAGCGGTGCCGGCAGCATGTTGATGGCGGTGGGAACGCGTTCGGAGAACACCCGGGCACCCTGGCTGCCGCCGAACACCAGCAGGTGCAGCGGACCGCTGGGCGCGGGCGTGTCGTAGGGCGCGCCATGCAAGGCGACCACATCGGGGCGCAGCGGATTGCCGGTGTAGACGACTTTGCCGGTGTTCTTGGGCAGGAAGCGCACCAGCGGGAAGTTCGCCGCAATGGCGCGCACATAGTTCATCAAAAGCCGGTTGGCGCGGCCGAGCAGCGCATCGGGCGACAGGATCACGGTGGGCAGGCGCGACAGGCAGGCCGCCAGCATCACCGGCACGGAGGGATAGCCGCCGAAGCCGACCACGGCGCCGGGCTTCAGCTTGGCCAGCTTCACCCAGGAAACGATGATGCCGGCGAGGATCTCGAACGGCGCGGAGATCAGGCCGAAGATGGAACGGTCCGAGAAGGCCGCCGAGGGAACGATGGCGATGGTGGCGCCCGGGAAGACGTCGCCGTAACCGGTGCCGCGCTTGTCGGTCATCACCACCACCGGCTTGCCGCGGCGAAGGAGTTCCCCCGCCAAGGCCTGGGCCGGAAAGAGATGTCCGCCGGTGCCGCCGGCCGCCAGCACGATGGTCATGGCCGCGCTCCTCCGAAAATGGGGAACATCGGCGCGTCGTCGCGCATTTCGAGCTGCGGCTTCTGGCGGCTGAGGGCCAAGGCAAATCCCACGGTCAGCGCCACGGCAAACAGCGACGAGCCGCCGGCCGAGATGAACGGCAAGGTCATGCCCTTGGCCGGCAACAAGTTCACTGCCACGCCCATATTGATGAAGGCCTGGATGGCGACCACGATCGACAGCCCCGCGCCCGCCAGCTGGGAGAAGACATCGCGTGCGCTCGCCGAGCGCAGCAGCAGCCGCACGCACAGGAAGCAGAACAACAGGACGATGATGGCGCACAGCACCAGGCCGAACTCCTCGCCCGCCACCGCATAAATAAAGTCGGAATGCACGTCGGGAAGGCGGTACTTCACCGTTCCGGCGCCGGGCCCGACGCCGAACAGACCGCCATGGGCGAAGGCCTTGAGCGACAGGTCGGCCTGATAGCCCTTGTCGACGGGATGGAAGAATTGCACCACCCGGTGCTGCACATGCGGAAACAGGAAATAGGCCAGGGTGGCCAGTCCCGCCGCGCCACCCGAGATCACCCAGACCCATTTGAGGGCGAGACCGGCGAAGAACAGCATGGCCGCCCACAGCGCCAGCAAGAGGAAGGTCTGTCCCACATCGGGTTGCAGCAGAAGAATGAGAAGCGCGGGCGCCAGAAGCACGAAGGTGAGCACGGGCTTGGACAGCGTCGTCGGCCTGGCGTCGGCCAGCATGGCGGCCGCCAGAACCGCGAAGCTTGGCTTGAGGAACTCGGAGGGCTGCAGCGTGAAGATGCCAAAATCGAGCCAGCGGCGGGCCCCCAGGGTCTGCGTCCCGACAAACAGCACCAGGAACGAGCCCACCAGGGCGCAGGCAAATATGATCAGCGACACCAGGCGCACCTGCGCCGGTTTCATCAGGGACGAGCCGAACAGGATGCCGATCGCGATCGCCGCAAAAAAGGTCTGCTTGATGGCGAAGTCGAAATTGCCCTCGGCATGCGGGCCGCCGCTGGCGGCCGGCGAGGCCGCCACCGCCAGCATCAGGCCGATGCCGATCAGCGCAATCACCGTCATGGCGGAGAGACGGTCGACCGTCCACCACCATTCGGCAAACAGATTGCGGCTGGCCCGGTTCATTCCGCCTCCGCCGTCAAACGCTGCACCAGGGTGCGGAAAGCCTCGCCGCGCTGCTCGAAATCCTTGAACTGGTCGAAGGACGCGCATGCCGGCGACAACAGAAAGACCGGCGTTTCGGCCTCCGACTGCGCCGCATCGGCCGCGGCAGCGGCGACCGCCGCTTCCAGTGTGCCGCAGAATTCGGCATCGACCTTGCCGGCCAGGGTGGCGGCGAAGTCCTCGGCCGCCTCGCCGATCAGATAAGCCTTGCGGATGCGGGCGAAATGCGGTTCCAGCGCAGCGATGCCGCCCGCCTTCGGCCGCCCGCCGACAATCCAATGAATATCGGTGAAGCAGACCACGGCCCGCTCCGTGGCATCGGCATTGGTGGCCTTGGAATCGTTGATGAAGCGGACCTTGCCGAGGCGTCCGACCTCTTCGAGGCGGTGCGCCAGGCCCGGGAAGGTGCGGATCGCGCCGGCAATGGCGTGCGCATCCCGCACCACCGATTTCGCCGCGCCATAGGCCAGCGCCGCGTTCTGCCAGTTGTGCGCCCCCGGCAGATGCCCGGCGGCCTTGAGGTTCATCACCTTGGCGGCATGATCGTGCTGGGCATCATAGAGCAGACCGTCGAGCACGAAGAGACCGCGGCCCAGCACCTTGCCGACCGAGACAGCGACGCAAGGAGCGCCCCCGTTGGAGGTCAATTTGGTGAAGATCGCGGCGCAATGGGCGTCGTCGACGCCGACCACGTTGAGGCCGGTCTTCTTGGTCTGCTTCAAGAGCCGCATCTTGACGGCGGCATAGTTCTCCAGCGAGCCGTGGCGGTCGATGTGATCGGGCGTGATGTTGGAGAGGATCGCCACATCCGGGGCGAAACCGGGCGACAGATCGATCTGGTAGGAGGAGATCTCCAACACGTAGACGGTCTTGCCGGTCGGGGCGGAAAGGTCGAGCACCGGTTGGCCGATATTGCCACCGACCTGGGCATCGAAGCCGGCCTGCTCCAGGATATGACCGATCAGCGCCGTGGTGGTCGATTTGCCGTTGGTGCCGGTGATTGCGATCACCGGCGCATCGGCGACGGTGCGGGCGAACAGCTCGATGTCGCCGATCACTTCCACACCGGCCTCGCGGGCGCGCTGCACCACGTCGTGCGGCTTGGGATGGGTGAGCGGCACACCGGGACTGGACTGAGCACCACCGCCGCCAGTCTGTCCCACGGCCATTCCGGCCATTTCTCGAGCTTGGCACCGGCCCGGCCGGCCTCTTCGCGCAAGGCCTGCTTGTCGTCCCAGGCGAACACCTCCGCACCGCCCGCCTTGAGCGCGCGCACGGCGGAAAGACCCGATCTCGCCAGTCCGAAGACGGCGACGGTCTTGCCCGAAAAGGCCGTTACCGTGATCACCGCTTCACCTCAGTTTCAACGTCGACAAGCCGATCAGCGCCAGCACCACCGCGATGATCCAGAAGCGGATCACGATGGTCGGCTCGCGCCAGCCGAGCTGCTCGAAATG
>JBJKRM010000205.1:0-3026 GCA_046704685.1 Rhizomicrobium sp. | reverse complement strand
CTATTGCCTCGATCGGCGATGAGCTGGTCCGTCCGGGTGAGGCGCGGCAGCCAGGCGGCATTGTCGCTTCGTCCGGATACGGACTGTCCGCCATGGTCGCGGCCTGGGGCGGAACGCCGTGCGATCTGGGCATTTTCGCCGACGATGCCGAGAAGATCGCCACCATCGCCGACACGGAGGCCGAACTCATCGTCACCCTCGGCGGAGCCTCGGTCGGCGATCACGACCTCGTGCAGAAGGCGCTGGGCACCAAGAATTTCGAGCGGGATTTCTGGAAAGTGGCGTTGCGGCCCGGCAAGCCGTTGATCTTCGGCCGACTGGGCCCCACGCCCTTGATCGGCATGCCGGGCAATCCCGTTTCCACCCTGGTTTGCGCCATCCTGTTCCTGCGCCCGGCCATCGACACGCTGCTCGGGGCAACGGACAACACATCCAGCCTACCGCACCGATGCCGCACGATCTCCGCACGCCTGATCAAGGACCTCCCCGCCAACGACTCCCGTCAGAGCTATCTGAGAGCACAGCTGATCCCCAAAGCGGGCGAGTTGTGGGTCGAACCTTTCGGGCTCCAGGACTCCTCGATGCTGTCGGTCTTGGCCAAGGCCGATGCCCTGATCGTGCGTAGGCCCGACAGCATCGCCGCCAAAGCGGGCGACCGCACCGAGATCATTCCCCTCGACGGCTATCTCGACGGCTATTAGGGCGCGACGTTAACGCGCTGCTAACCATGGCCTGCGGCGAAATTTTAATTCGCACGTGTCAACGTCGGCACGCGGGACAAACTCCTGGGTCGTAGATGACCGAAAATGTGCAACGTGGCGCAAAGCGATATCCTGTTGCGCTGACGGTGACCATCGGCCTGTTCGCGCTATGGGGGCTGGCGCACCGGCTGCACGGCATCATTTCGCCTGAATTCCGGGCGTTTTTTGCCTACGACCATGTCCAGGCGGCCCTCGCCTTTTCGAGCGCCGGCCTCAGCTACTGCGTGGTGGCCATTCCAGCAGCCCTGTTCCTGCGGCGCTTCGGCTACAAGCTGGGACTGGTCTCCGGCCTCAGCGCCTTCTCCATCGGCGCCTTCCTGCTCTATCCCGCCGTGGCCCGCCATGACGACCTGTTCTATGTCGCGGCGATCATCATCATCGGAGCCGGCTGGGCCTTCCTGGAAACCAGTGCCAATCCCCTCATCGTCCAGATGGGGCCACCCGAAACGGCCATACGCCGCCTCAACTTGGCGCAGACCCTGTATCCGGTCGGCCTTGTGCTAGGGGTCTATCTCGCTCCCCTGATCACGCCGCCCAGCGTGCCCGTTCAAGATCTGGAGGTCCTGGTCCGGCCATATGTGATAATCGGGCTTTCCGTTCTGCTGCTGGCCTTCTTGGTCGAGTACATCGAATACCCACGGGTCGCCAGCGAACGCACTGCCGCGGGAATATCTGTGCGCGAGGAAATACGTGCGCTGTGGTCGACGCCTTTGTTCCGCCTGGGACTGGTGACCTTGGCCACCTTCATGCTGGGTCTGGTCTGCCTGTGGGGCATCACCTCCCGCTATGCCCACCAAGTGCTACCTGCCGTCTCCAAAGCCACCGTGGCCGAGCTATCCCTGTCCACCTGGATTCTTTGTGGCATCGGCAGAGCCACCGGCACCGCATTGATGTACCGGTTTGATCCCAATCGTGTGCTGGTGGTTTTCGCATCTGCCGCGGTCGCTCTGTCACTGGCCGCGGCGGTATCGCTTAGCCAAGCAGGATTGGTCTGCCTGATAGGGGCGAGTTTCTTCATCTCCATCATGTTCCCGACCATTTTCGCCAACGCCATTCAGGGCCTGGGTGCGTCGACCAAGATTGCGTCCGGGCTTCTGGTCACGGCGGCCGGTTTCGGTGTGTCAGCCGGCAATCTGGCGATGACCGCGGTAGCGCGCCATTCAGGACTGCAAACGGCTTTGATCGTGGCCGGTTTGTGCTTCGCGGGCGTGCTGGCCTACGCTCGTCTGCATTGCGGCACGTCCCTTTCTGGCACAGGCCGGGCACCCGCCTGCGACGGACGCGCACGGCAAAGGTGACGTCGGCATTTCACGGCCATTAACGAAATTCACCCAAGCTGTCGCTTCAACCCGGAAGCTGTAGAGCTGATCATGTCCGGTACAGATACGCTCAACACCCGCGCCACACCCCATCTCGATCGGCGGATAACACCGGCGCTCGCCGTCATGGCCGCGTTGTTTGCCGTCTGGGGTCTGGCCCAGTGGTTCTACACCGCTCTATTCCCCCACTTCGCACACTATTTTGCCCTCACGCCCGCACAAACGACCTGGACGCAATCGCTGTTCAACATCGCTTATTGCGTGATGGCGATTCCCGCGGTCCTGTTTCATCGGACATTCGGCTACAAGTCCGGCGTGATCTTGGCGCTCAGTGCCTTGTCGCTTGGCCCGTTCCTGATCTATCCGGCGCTCTCCGCCAACGTCTATCTGTTCTTCCTCGGTGCGATCTTTCTACTTGGATCGGGATGGGCCCTTTTCGAGACAAGTGTGAACGCCTTCGTCGTGCAAATGGGGCGCCGCGAAACGGCGGTCCAGCGGCTGAACCTGGCACAGGCGTTCTATCCGCTCGGCCTCATCGGCGGCTCGTACGTGGCGCTCTGGCTGCTGAGCACGAATTACCGGCTTTCGCTCGGCGAATTGGCTCCCGCGGTCGCCCACCCGTATGTCTGGGTGGGGCTCTGCGTCCTGCTGCTCGCTTTTCTGGTCGACAAGATCGGCTTTCCTTCGATAGCCATCGAACGCGCCGACAAATCGGTGCGAGTCATCGACGAATTTCATACCTTGCTGCGGCGCCCTGGTTTTCAGCTCGCCACCGCGGCGCTGGCCTGTAACGTGTTTGCCCAGACCGTCACCTGGGGCTCCACCTTCAGCTATGTGATGCAGGAGATGCCCGGTGCATCGGCGCCGATTGCCGGCCGCATGATCGTGTGGTCGATGACGATCCTGGCCGCCGGACGCTTCGCCGGCGCAGCCATCATGTCGGTGA
>JBJKRM010000204.1:0-4428 GCA_046704685.1 Rhizomicrobium sp. | reverse complement strand
GTGCCGCGAAGCATCCTGGTGCAGCCGCAATATGGCGAAGGGTGGTCTCCAGCGGCCAGTGATTGGTGACCTCGATGGTCACCACCGGAGCGCTGAGCAGCAGAAAGGCGGCGAGCAGAAGGGTGCCGCCCATGCCGCCTTCATGGTGTTCACGCTGCTCCGGTTCTTCGTGATCGATGCGGCCGCGCAAGTGACGGGCGCTGGCGGCCGACAAGGTCGGTGACAGCGACGCCGTCTCTCGGAGTTGTGCGGTTACCCGCATGTGGGGAGCCACGGATCGATCCTCCAGAACACCCCGCAATTGTGTCGCACCCGCGTAAATCTGCGGTTTTCGTACTTCGGTTTATTTTAAGTACTCCAAATAGAACAGGTGGGGAATCTCAAAGGCTTAGCTCTTTTTGCCTTCATGAATTCGTTGTCACGGACGCCGGATCGCCTTAACCCCGCCGTGGAAGCGCGACACAACGTGTTGGAATCGCGCGTTGCCTTTCGGCCGGTATCGGTTGAACGGTGAGGACGCCAGGGGGAGTGACGAGGTGATGGACGCCGCCAGCACGGCCGCCATGCCGTCGCCGCGCCGCGACGACCGGCTCGATGTCCTGCGCGGCATCGCGCTGCTGATCATCTACATCGATCACGTGCCGAAGAACGTCTTCGAGCCCTTCACCCTGCATGCCTTCGCCTATTGCGATGCGGCGGAAGTGTTCTTCTTCATCTCCGGTTTTGTGGCGGCGCTGGTCTATGGCCGCCTGCTCGAGAAGAAAGGCTTCGTGGCCGCCGCCAAGAAGGTGTGGCACCGGGCCGGCGTGGTCTATGGCGCGCAGATGGGCTTGCTTGTCGCCATCCTCGCCCTGGTGCCGTTGTTCATCTGGATCACCGGCACTCCCGTGGTGCGCGATATGTTCCGCGTCCAGTGGATCTACGAGAACCCGCAGCACTATCTGTTGCCGGCGCTCGCCTTGCATTACCAGCCGGGCTATCTCGACATCCTGCCGGCTTATGTCGTGCTGCTGGCGGTCTTTCCCGCGGTGCTCGCCGGCCTCCGGCGCAGCCTGTGGCTGGTGCTGGTGCCGTCCTTCGCGCTCTGGCTCTCGGTGCAGCTGTTCGGCCTCACCCTGTGGACCACCTATGGCGAGAGCTGGTTCTTCAATCCCTTCGCCTGGCAGTTTCTCTTCGTGCTCGGTGCCGTTTTCGGGCATCCGGCGCTGCGGGGCCGCTTCCGCTTCCTGGATTCGCGCTGGCTGTTATGGGGCGCCGTCGCCGTGGCGCTGCCGATCGCGGTCATGGAGTTTTCCGGGGCCCTGCACAAACTCGTCTGGTGGGTGCCGTCGCTGCATCGCGGCAGCGTCTGGATGGACAAGACCGCGCTCGGGCCCTTGCGCCTTCTCAGCTTCTTCGCCCTGGCGGTGATCGTGCGCCGCCTGTTGCCCGCGCCCGGCGCGCTGTCGCGGCGTGCCGTCACCCTGGCGCTGGTGCGCACCGGCCGCTTCTCGTTGCAGGTGTTCTCCTTCGGCGTCATCCTGTCGAGCCTCGCCGTCGTGCCGATGCTGCTGACCCGTGCCGATCCGGCGCTTCAGCAAGCCGTGCAGTCGCTGGCCTGCGTGGTGGGCGTGGTGCTGCAGATCGCCTATGCCGCTTGGCGCACCAGGCTCAAGGAGGGTGGCGTCCCGCTGCTTGCCATGTCTGCGGCCGAACCGGTGCCGGTGCGCCGGGAACGGCGCAGCAAGGAGTGAGGCACGCAATGCGCTCACTGATGCGAGCGAAAGGATTCTCCTTTGCGTGAGCACTGATAGGCTGCATGGCATCCGCCTTTGCGCAGTCTGTCACGGCAGATCAGCGCCAGCAGATTGGGCGGATGGAGACAAGCCTTCGTGACGCAGGCCCTGAGAAAACGATCCAAAGGTACTTCGATTGCGCGCACGGAAACGGGTATGCCCTTGTGGGCACGGGGGCGGCGTCAGCGGTCAAGATTGCAGTGGAATTGCTTCCGAAAAGCGATGCTTGCGTTACAGAATCTCTACATTCAACGCTAGCAAAAGCACTCGCAAATAATCCATATGCGGTCCTTCCGTATGTTGGTCAGTCGCCGCTTCTGTCACGAGATCAGATTTGTGTTCCCCTCATGATTGAGGTTCCCAAGGAGCAAGCGCTACGCGAACTTCGCCAGACTGAGAAAGTCCTCCAGGCGGTTCAAGGCAAGACGTTCCGTCGAAGTAGAGGTGCGTGCCTTGCAGTCGTCGATCAATCGATACGAAATGTTGAAGCTGCTCCCCGGCATCGAAATGTACGTTGAATAGTGCTTGCCCCTTCCTACCGTTCCCGGTTCCGGACGCGCTATCATGCGGCGTTCGCCTGAGAGTCGATTTGTCGCCAAATCCAGAAGCACCACGTCAGGAGGATTCCGATGGCTACCCGTACATCCGTCGCACTGGTTGCCGTACTAGGCATCGCTGGCTTGCTGGCGTCGCCGGCGGCCGCCGAGCTGCCGCCTCGCTACACGGTTTGGGCCGACCTCGGCGCCGTGGTTCAGCAATCTTCGATCCCGCAGATTCTGGGCGCGGTCGACAGCATCGAACGGGCGCCCAACGGGACGTACATCGTCCGCGCGGGCTCCTGCTCCGTGACGGTGACCGTCGTCCGGAAATTCTCAGGCAAGAAGTACTTCGTCGGCCCGTCGCATATTGCGCGCGTCGAGGTCGGCCCCAAGCACTGCACGCATTAGCGGACAAGAACGGCGGGAGCCTGCGTCCGAAGGTCTTGCCGGGCCTTGGGGAGGGGGCGGGCTGGCGTTGAGAACGCGTGGGGAAGTGCCTGCAAGAAAATCAGGTTGAGAAGCATAAGCAAAAATTCTCTTTGCAGGACTATTGTCAACTCTGTCATATGTTCCTATATTGTTCCCGGGCGCCGTTCGGCATTCCGCCGGGCGGCCAGGAAGAGGTTTGCCGTGGTCCAGATGTGGCCGTCATCGCTGGAAGGAAGAGAACAGGGGGGCCCCCCCGCGGAATCGCATAACAATTATCTTGCTCAATTGACCCGGTCGGCTGCCGCGTCCCAGCCGGAAAGCCGCCTCCCGCTCCGCCGCAGCCGCCCCGGTGCCAGGCCGGGCAATCGCAATGCCGTCAAAACGGGCAAGCACACCGCAAAGGCAAAGGCCAGCCGGGCCGAGGCCCGCCGCCTCTGCCGCCAGGCCCGCATGCTGATCATCCAGATTCGCATGGTGGTGCAGGCCCGCCGGGCCATGGCCTTGAAACTCCAGCGGCAGCGGGACGCCCTTGCCAGCCTTGGTCCGCCCCGGCTATCTCAGCGCCCCGCCCAACCCATCAAAGAAGAAGCACTCCTATGGCCGGCCATTCCCACGCCAAGAACGTCATGTTCAAGAAGAGCAAGGCGAACGCGGCCCGTTCCAAGCTGTTTTCCAAGCTGGCGCGCGAAGTCATCGTCGCCTCCAAGATGGGCTTGCCCGACCCTGAGCACAACGCGCGGCTGCGCGCCGCCGTGGCCGCCGCCAAGGCGCAGTCCATGCCGCGCGACGTCATTGAGCGCGCCATCAAGAAGGGCCAGGGCGGCGATGCCGAGAATTATGATGAGATCCGCTACGAGGGTTATGGCCCGGGCGGTGTCGCCTTGATCGTCGAGTGCCTGACCGACAACCGCACCCGCACCGCGGCCGATGTGCGCGCCGCCTTCTCCAAATTCGGCGGGGCGATGGGCGAGACCGGCTCGGTGGCCTTCATGTTCAACCGCAACGGCGTCATCACTTATCCTTTGGACAAGGGCAGTGCCGACGAGATGCTGGAGCTGGCGCTGGAAGTCGGCGCCGACGAGGTCGACACCAACGAAGAGGAGCACGAGTTTCTTTGCCAGCCCGATGATTTCGCGGCGGTGCGCGACGCCCTCGAAGCCAAGCTGGGGGCGGCTGCTTCGTCGGGCATCTTCTTCCGGCCGCAGAGCACCAATCTGGTTCCGGACTCCACCGGCGAGACGCTGATCAAGCTGATCGACACTCTCGACGACCTCGACGACGTCCAGCGGGTGACGGGTAATTATGAGTTCTCCGACGCTCTGCTCGCGAAGATGGAGGAGTAATTTTCCTCGCCCCCGCAGGGGGAGAGGATACGGAGCGTTGGCGAGGCGTAGCCGAGCTTACGGGAAGTTGGTGAGGGGGTTAGCCCTTCTCGCTGTCCAGATGCGCCATTTGCGCTTCGCCATAGCGCGTTCCGGCCACCGCATAAGGCGGGATGGCGTCTTCCACCGCGGCAAGATCATCCGTAGACAGATTGATGTCCAGGGCGTCGAGCGCTTCCAGCAGCCGCTTCTGCGTCCGCGCCCCGATCAACGGCACGATGTCGTCGCCCCGTGTCATCACCCAGGCAATCGCCAGTTGCGCCGCACTGGCGCCGAGCGTCTCGCCGATCTTCGCCAGCGCCT
>JBJKRM010000203.1:0-5056 GCA_046704685.1 Rhizomicrobium sp. | reverse complement strand
CTGGGCGGGGCTCGGCTACTACGCGCGGGCCCGGAATCTACACAAGGCCGCCGCCATCGTGGCGCACGAGATGGGCGGCAGGTTTCCGCAGACGGCAGATGGCCTGCGCCGCCTTCCGGGCGTTGGCCACTACACCGCCGGGGCCATCGCGGCGATCGCCTTTGATACGCAGGAAGTGGCGATGGACGCCAACGCCGAGCGCGTCGTGGCTAGGCTGTTTGCCATCCAGGACGCTTTGCCCGCCGCCAAGCCACAGATCATTGAGGCGGGCAGGTCCCTGGTTCCCAAGAAACGGCCAGGGGATTTTGCCCAGGCCATGATGGATCTCGGCGCCACCATCTGCACCGTGAAGCGTCCGGCTTGCAGCCGGTGTCCCTGGACCGATCTCTGCCAGGCGCGCCAACTGGACATCCAGGAGACGTTGCCGGTGAAAGCCGCCAAACCATCGCGGCCGCTGAAGCGCGGCGCCGCCTTTGTGGTGCGCGACAAGTCCGGTGCGGTGCTGCTGGTGAAGCGGCCGGAGAAAGGGCTGTTGGGGGGCATGCTCCAGCCGCCGCTGGGGCCATGGACGGCGGCATTCCCGCCACGCGACAAGGCCATCGAGCAGGCGCCGTTTAAGGCGGTGTGGAAGAAACGCGCCGGCGTTGTCCGGCACGGCTTCACCCATTTCGAATTGGAGATCGAGGTCTGGACCGCTCCAAAGCCGAACGGCCGGGCAATGCCCGGCCGTGGCCTTGAAGAACCTCGATGGGTATCAACAGATGATCTTCATTCCGTCGCTTTGCCGACTGTTATGCGCAAGATCATCGCCCATGCCATACCGGACGAGGGCCCCTTGTTCCGTTCACGAGATCGTCGCGCGTAGCTGCTGGCGCAGCACGTCGATCGGCACCAGCTTGCCCTTGTTCTCGAACTGCCAGAAGGTCCAGCCATTGCAGGCCGGCAGTCCTTGAACGTGCGCGCCCATCTGATGGATCGAACCGGTGGCGTCGGCGCAGACCAGCGTGCCGTCGGCGCGCACTTTGGCGCGATGGCGCTTCTGCGTGCCTTGGAGAACCGTTCCCGGCGGCAGCAGGCCGCGTTCGACCACCCAGCCGAAGGGGATGCGCGGCTCGGAGCGCTTGGACTTGGTGATCTGGATGCAATCGTCCGGCGCCGGCTCGATCGCGGCGATGCGCTGACGGGCCAGGCTGGCGTATTTCTTCTCCCGCTCGATGCCGATGAAGCGGCGCCCCAGGCGGCGCGCCACGGCGCCCGTCGTGCCGGACCCGAAGAAGGGATCGAGGATCACTTCGCCAGGCTTGGTCGAAGCGACGATCACACGATGCAACAGGCTCTCCGGCTTCTGGGTGGAGTGGGCCTTCTCGCCCTCGGCATCCTTCAGCCGCTCACCGCCGGAACAGATCGGCAGGTTCCAGTCGGAGCGCATCTGGATGTCGTCGTTGAGCGCCTTCATGGCTTCGTAGTTGAAGGTGTAGCTCTTCTGATCGGGGTTCTTGGTCGCCCAGATCAGGGTCTCGTGCGCATTGGTGAAGCGCTTGCCGCGGAAGTTCGGCATCGGATTGGTCTTGCGCCAGATCACATCGTTGAGCACCCAGAAGCCCAGGTCCTGCAACGCCGCCCCGACGCGGAAGATGTTGTGATAGGAGCCGATCACCCACAGCGCACCGCTGTCCTTCAGCACATGCTTGGCCGCACTCAGCCAGTTGTGCGTGAAGCGGTCGTATTCCGCAAAGCTGGAGAACTGGTCCCACTTGTCGTCGACGGCATCGACCTTGGAATGGTCCGGCCGCCGCAGTTCGTTTTTCAGTTGAAGATTGTATGGAGGGTCCGCGAACACGAGGTCCGCGCAGCCCGCCGGCAGCGCCCGCATGGTTTCAATGCAATCGCCTTCTAAAACGCGGTCCACAGCCGCTTCGATTTTGAGAGACATAACCCGCCCGAATCATCCACAGGGCAGGACACTGATTCGCCGGAGTCCACAGGTCAAGAGTCTTGTGAATCAAAGACTTACAGTAGAGTCCACAGGATTCCCACCATACAAGATGTTGTGTATGGGAGCGAAGCTGCGGCGGTGGTGCGGAGTGCATCCATGGGCTTTGAGTGCAGACAAGTGGTCCGGCGTGCCATAGCCCTTGTTATGATCCCAGCCATAGACGGGGTGCTGTTCGTGCAGCGTCCGCATCTGCCGGTCGCGGGTCACCTTGGCGATGATCGAGGCGGCGGCGATCGAAATCGATAGGCCGACTCCGCCGCTCAGCGTCTCGCACGGGCAGGGCAAAGCCGGGGCGTCGTTGCCATCCACCAGGGCGAATGTGGGCGCCGGCGCCAGCGCACGAACGGCGCGCGCCATCGCGAGATGCGTCGCTTGGCGGATGTTGACGAGATCGATTTCATCGACACTGGATTCACCAACCCCAACGGCGACAGCGCATTCCATGATCTTGTCGAACAATTTTTCGCGGGTGCTGGCCGTCAGCTTCTTGGAGTCGTTGAGCCCGCGGGGAATGTGTTTGGGCGCGAAGATCACCGCGGCGGCGACCACCGGACCGGCCAAGGGGCCGCGGCCGGCTTCGTCCACGCCCGCCACCAGCCCAGTACCTCGGGCCAGGATGCGCAGTTCGTGGGAAAAACTCGGCATCCGCGCCTTATAGCCCAGCCGCGTTGCCTCGGCGACGCTTCGAATCGCGAACTCACAGCTTCGTTGCGGCTCAGATGCGGAAGAAGCGGCGATCGAACAGGATCGTCAGCAAAAGCACGGCGCCGGCAAATCCCACCGCCGTCGATGTGCCCACTTGGACGATCGCGTGGTTCAGTTCCAGCGAAATCGCCTGCAGCGGGATGAACACACAGCCAAGCGCCGCGCCAGCCACCGATCCCGCACCGATCAGCGCCATGCGCCGGCGCTCGGCTGCCCGGACGCGGCTCATCACATGCGCCGAGAAGCCGTTGTCGGCAACCGGTGGCAGGGGTTGAGTAAGCAGGTCGTCGATACTCATGACACCGATACCTTACGCCAATCGCCCATCAGTTTGGCAAGCCTCTCGCGCCCCCGGTTAACATGGGATTTCAGGGTTCCGAGCGGCATGCTTAACGCCTCGGCAGCCTCCTCGTGGGACAGCCCCAGGGCAAAACACAGAGTCAAGGCCGCCCGCTGGGCCGGCGCCAGTTGGGCCATGGCGTGCTCCAGATCGTGGCGCACCAGGCTGGCGTTCTCCGGCTCGGGCGCATCGTCCGGATAGTCCATGCTCTCGTCGAGCGGCTCCAGCTTGCGCTTGCGCGCCTCCATCAGGAAGCGCGACCAGGCGATGGCGCAGAGCCAGCCGAAAAACGTCCCGTTGGAAAACTGCCGGATCTTGCGCCAGGCCTCGATGAAGGTCTCCTGGGCGAGGTCGTCCGCCAGGGCGCTGTTGCCCTTGGTGAGACGGAGCAGGAAGCCGCGCAGGCTCGACTGATGCCACCGCACCAGGACACCGAAAGCCGCGGAGTCGCCCTTCGCGGCCTGATGCGCCAGCCATTCGCTCTCGCTCATGGGCTGTCAACATAGCACGTCACTTCGAGTCGCGCCCGGAGAACCCGGCACCCAGCACGCGGGCCAGTCCGACCATGAAGGGGAAGATGCCGATCACCGGAAGCCAGTTGCCGTCGGCCAGCGGAATGCCGCCGCCCTGCATGGCCCAGAAGAACACCGCCAGGGCGATGCCGATGCACATCAGGAAGATGCCCGAAGCAACCGGATTACGATCATCGCGGCTGCGGCTCTCGCCGTTGGTCAGGCCGGAAAGAAGTTCCGGCGACAAGGTCTGTCCGCTCTCGGCGAGTTTCTCCAGCACGCGGTACTTGCTGCGGCGCCCGAGGTACCTGAACAAGCTGGTGATGAACACCAGGAGAAGGATGGCTCCCCAGAGGATGATCGACGGATTAATCTCCAAGCCCATTTGGAAATCCCTTCCCTATGACATTGAAACGAAGCGGCCGACCTTCTCGGCCAGATGGCGGAACTCAAGCTCCGCCATGTGTAGCGCATAACCGGCGCTGATCGAACGTGTGGCGCTCAGGCCGGGCGAGACATACGGCGGGTGGCCGTTCACGACCAGGATGGCGAGGCCGACCACCACACAGGCCACGATCAGCAATCCATCGCCGCGCCTGAACATGGGTGGTCCCCTCTGACCCTGGTTTCATGGGGTAGATGCAGCCAGGGGGCCGGTTGGATGCGGGGCGCGGAGATATTTCTGCCGCCGGCCGGGACAGGGTGCAAACCATTGCGCCGCCAACCTATTGCGGCGCGGCCCAGGGCAAGCCGTTGCTGGCTGGCATGCCCGGCGCGTTGTCGTTTACTTCTGGCCGGCCTTGCCCTTCGTCAGGGTCTCGTCCGGCACGTATTTGCCGCCGTGCAGCAGGGTGGCGAAGATTTCCTCCGAGCGCGACAGGAAGGCGCCCTGCTTGTCCGGCGTGACGTTATTGTGGTCGGATTCGATCATCGGGATCACTTCCGTCGGTGCCTTGATCTGGTTGACCATGGTCCACAGCCCGGCCGGCGGGCAGGTGCGGTCGATGAAGCCGATCGCCACCAGAGTTGGCGCCGTGATCTTCGAGGCGAAGTTGACGGTATCGAAATAGCGCGAGGTCTCGGCGACGCGCGGATCGCTCACCGGCCAGTTGGGATAGCCCTCTTGGCGGCCGTGCAGCTGGGCGTTGGAATCGGCGCCCGACGGCTCGTCGACCACCACGGCGGTCATCTTGCCGGGATTGAGGCCGGCGGTGACGATGCTCTGCTGACCGCCCATGCTGGTGCCGGTGATCACCAGTGTCTTCCGGTTCCAGCTGGGCAGCGTCCGCACCCAGTCGAGAGCGCGGGTGTCACGCAGATACATATCGAGGAAGTAGGACGTATCGCGGCTGGTGTTGCCGATCGTCGGATAGTCCTGCGGCACGCCGGTCGCCTGGTCGGGCGGCAGGTCGTGGGAATCCACGTCGAAGCACATCCAGCCTTCCGCCGCGCGGGCCGCGCAGATGCCGGGGATCAGCGCGTAGACCCCGGCCCAGTGATAGA
>JBJKRM010000202.1:0-7696 GCA_046704685.1 Rhizomicrobium sp. | reverse complement strand
CCTGGGCAGCCTGCTGCAGTTCGGCGTCTTCCAGCAGGGCGATGTGAGCGGAAAGAATGTCGTGCCGGGCGTGTTCGGCCGCTGCTGCGGCATGTTCCAAACGGACACGGACTGCCGCCACGGCGCCGTGAAGCGCAGACGACTCTGGGGCGATGCCAGCACCGGTCTCCGGCACATCAAGATCGCGGCCGCGCAGGCGCACGGCGCGGCCAAGCACGCGCCCCGGTGCGGCGCAGATGCCATGAATGATGTTCGTTGTATTCTCCGGCAATGTGCGTGACGCAGCGGCGGGCGCGAGCACCATGGCCGGCTTCTCCCCCGGCTGCGCCAGAAGATCGACCATGGCATCGACGGCCTCACGCGTCCGGGCCGTGACGGTGACCTCGTCGCCATGACGAAGCCCCAGCGCCATCAAGGCCACGGCACTTCTGGCACCGGCCGTCTTGGCGCCGAAAGACAGCGTGATGTCACCATCGAAACGCTTGGCGGCGTTCACCAAAAGCGCCGCGGGACGCGCATGAATGCCGTGCTCGGATGCAACGACCACGCTGCGGGAAACGGCCTCGCCTGCCGTCGTCTTTGCCGTGGCGGCCACCGCCACCGGAACCACCTCCATCAGGAATTCGCCGGCTGCGATGCGGCAGCTCTGGTTGCGACGCGCAATGCGAAATGCCTCGCCGTTCACGATGATGACCGGCGAGATCAGGCTCTTGGCATGATGCGCCAGGACATCAAGGTCGAATTCCAGAAGTGGTTCGCCCGTCTTCACCCTCTGGCCTTCACTCGTCCGTGCGGTGAAGCACTGCCCGTCCAGCGCCACCGTTTCAAGGCCAACATGCACCAGGATTTCTGCGCCCGACGGAGCGCGGATGGTAACGGCATGTTTGGCCAGCGCTACGATCACGCCGTCGCAAGGCGCCAGAACACAATGACCCGTCGGATCGATCGCCACGCCATCGCCTAGAATGCGCTCGGAGAAAACCTGATCGGGAACCTCATCAAGCGGCGCCACCCAGCCCTCCAGCGGCGCCGACAGCATCAGACCGGTCATGATCACTCCTTCGGCTGGACCCAATCGATCGACCAGACGGGATCGACGCTGCGGCGGGCAAACAACAGGCAAACGTCATGCCGGCCGGGACGTGGGGCGAAGGCCGCATGCAAGGTGGTGAAGCCCGGATTTTTCGCCGCCGCGGCGAGAGGCAGAACGTCCAGCAACGGTCCGTTGCAGTTGTCGAGGTGCAACTCGAGCTGCCCCGACGGCGCAGCGCGCGGATAGAGCGGGATCTTCTTGATGTCGGCACCGATCTGGAAATTGAACGGCAGATGCGTCACCGCGATGTCCATGCCGTCGATATGCGATGTGTCGAGGCCGCGGTAGATCCAGCAGGGATTCATCACATTGACCATCATCACGGCGCGCGCGTATCCCGTTCCACCGGCCTCGGCCAAAGGCAGGTCGTTGCTGCACTGGTCCATGGTGTAGCCGTCGCGGCGCAACAGCGAGAGGCGATCGAGGCGTTCGGTGCTCGCTGCGGCGATGGCATGTCCGTTCTGGAATGGCGCGGCGGTGACGGTGACGGGCAATGCAGTGTGGAACGACGCAGCGTAGGTGGTCGATGTCGCGGTCGGCGTGGTCCCATCCAGCGTGTAGCGGATAGTGCCGAAGTTCGTCTGATTACCGAGTGAGACCTCTGCACCACCCGATGCCGGCTTGGCATGCACAGCAATGGCAAAGGCCGCATCGGAATAGGTGATGCCCAAGGCGCGATAACGCTCAAGCTGGGCCGGCAAGCGCTTGAGGAAATCCGGCCAGGAGTGCATCAAGCCAGGGCTCCAAGCGCTTTCGGCCAGAGCCGCCGCTCTGGGGAATGTCGCATAGTCCACGGCATCGCCGGTGGGCCGATGCTCGGTCCAGATGTTGGCCTGGATGCCGATGAGATGCTGCTTCAAGGCCCCCTTCGGCTCGGGATCGAAGGCATAGACCTCTTTCAGCGGCACGTCGGGGCCGCGACAGGTGGGACCGCGCCGGGCCGACTGGCAATAGTCGAAATACAGCGTCGGCGCGGGCGTCAGGACAACGTCATGGCCTTCACGCGCCGCTTGGCCTGCGCTCTCCAGCGTGCGCCACGACATCACCACCGCATCGGCGGGCGGATGCGATTGAAGGATCTCGTCCCAACCGACCAGCCGCCGACCGTGTGCCTGAAGAAAACGGCCGATACGGGCGGTGAAATACCCCTGCAAGGCATCGGCATTTTTCACATGGAGATGGCGCATGCGCTTGCGGATGTGCGGCGAGGCCTCCCACTCACCCTTCGGCGCCTCGTCACCGCCGACATGAATATAGGGGCTGGGGAAGAGGTCCATCACCTCGCTGAGAACATTGTCGAGGAAGGTGAAGGTGCGGTCGTCGACATTGAAGAGATAGGGGAACACGCCCCAATCGCCTGAGACCTCCTTGGGAACTTTCCGGGTCGAGCCCAGTTTGGGATAGGAGACGATCGCCGCCAGTGCGTGGCCGGGCATCTCGATCTCCGGGACGATCATCACATTGCGCCGATGGGCATAGGCGACGATGTCGCGGATCTCATCCTGGGTGTAGTAGCCGCCATAGCGACCCTCGCGGGCATTGTCGCGCCAAGCACCAACTGAGGTGAGCCTGGGATAGCGCTTGATCTGGATGCGCCAGCCCTGATCATCGGTGAGGTGCCATTGCAGCACGTTCAGCTTGTGCAACGCCATGGCATCAATGAACGCCTTGATAAAGGCAGGCGGCTGGAAATGACGCGCCGAGTCCAGGAGCAGCCCGCGCCAAGCGAAGCGCGGCGCGTCGGAGATCTTCACTGCGGGAACACGGATCGTCGTCGCCGGCGTGCTCTCCTGGGTCGCCAATTGCCAGAAGGTGATGGCGCCATAGAGCAAGCCGGCATCGGAGCCGGCGGTGATCTCGACACCCTGCGGCGAGACCGAAAGACGATAGGCTTCCCCCGACAGATCCGCACTACGGCGAAAAACGATGGCAGGGCCACCGGCGCCCGATGCCAGCACGATACCGCGCGTGCGCCGCAACAGAACGGCGAGGTAACCGGTGGTCCACCGACAGGCGGAGTCGTTCTTGGCCGCACAGACCAGCGGCGTCGTTGCGGTAAGAAGGAAGGCGCCCGGCTCGCGTGTCAGCGCCCGCGGCTCCGGAATGAGCGACAATATCCGCTGCGCCGGTGGCGGAGCAGGCGGCGGCGCTGGCTTTTCCCAAAAGCGCCAATTCGCCTGGCATCCGGAAAGCAGCGGCAGGACAAGCAATGCGACTGCCGGAAAGCGCAATCGAAGGAGCATCCGATCATGACAAGAAGCGGCGACCCACAGTGTATCGGCAGGACCCAATGAAAAAAAGACGGGCGTGCAGGCCGGAGGCCTTCGTCTATAGTGCGGATGATGCGTGACGCTACAAAAGCTTATGAAGGTGCCGTCAGGCTGCACCGCACCGGGCGGTTGACGGAGGCCGAACGTGCCTATCGCACCGCACTGCAAGCCGATTCCGAGCATGCCGGGCTGCTGCACGGCATGGGTGTGCTTTGCGCCCAGACAGGGCGGATGGAAGAAGCCGCTTCGATGCTGGAGAGAGCCCATGCGGCAACACCCGGCGACGGCGAAATCCGCGCCAATCTCGCCCAGGCGCTGCTGCGCCTCGGCCGTCCCGGCGAGGCCCTGCCCCATCTTCAGGCCAATGCGGCGGGCGGTGATGCCGTCGTCTTGAAATCGCTCGGCGATGCGCTGTTGCGGCTGGGGCGATTCCACGAAGCAATCGGCTGGTATGAAAAAGCGCTGGTGGCGCGCCCCGGCGCCGCGCCGACATTGATGGGCTTGGGTGACGCCTTGAGTATCGTCGGACGCAGTGCGGAGGCCCGAGACGCCTTCGAGCAGATTCTGGCGCGCGATCCCCATCATGCTGCCGCTCACTACGGGCTGGGAATCTTGCTGCTGCAGCAAGGTGCGACGGAAGCGGCGCAAGAAGCGTTCCGGCAGGCGATTGCCCTGGCGCCGAAGGTGCCGGCCTTCCACCGGGCTCTGGCCGAGACGGCGCGATTCGTTGAGGGCGATCCGAGGCTCACAGCGCTGGAAGCGCTGGCCGGCGCCAACATGCCGGCCCAGGATGCCGTCGAGCTGCACTTCGCTCTGGCCAAGGCTTACGACGATCTGGAGCGACGGGCCGAAGCGGCCGCGCAATGGGTGCAAGGCAACGCCGCCAAGCGATCGCTGGTCGCCTACAACGAAGCTGCCGTGATGGATGTGTTCGGCGTCCTCGAGCGAATGTTCACCGCGGATGTCTTTGCGGACGGCGGTGGATCGGAAATGCCGGTTTTCGTGGTCGGCATGCCGCGCTCCGGGACCTCGCTGGTGGAGCAGATGCTGGCAAGCCACCCCGAAATGTTCGGCGCCGGCGAGCTGACCACGATGAATGAACTGGTGGCCGAAGGCGCGGCGGGCGCCGATTATCCGCATACAGTGCCTTCGGCGGAGATCGGCCGGGCGCTGGGCGCGCGTTATACGACCCAGGTGACTGGCCTGGCGCCCGCCGCCAAACGCATCGTCGACAAGCTGCCCGGCAATTTCCTGCATGCCGGACTGATCCGGCTGGCGCTGCCGTGCGCCAAGATAATCCATGTGCGGCGCGATCCGCTGGACACCTGCTTTTCCTGCTGGAGCAAGCTGTTTCCCGGTGGCATCGACTACACATACGACCTCGGCGAACTGGCGCGATACTACAAGGCATATGAACGGCTGATGGCACATTGGCGCGCCGTCTTGCCGCCGGGCACAATGATCGAGGTGCAATATGAACAGCTGGTACGGGACTTCGCCAGCGAGGCGCGCCGGCTTGTCGAATTCTGCGGGCTGGAATGGGACACACGCTGCCTCGCCTTCCATGAGAACCGGCGGACGGTGCGAACGCTGAGCCAAAGCCAAGTGCGCCAACCTCTGTACCAAAGCGCGATCGATCGCTGGCGACCCTATGAACCGTGGCTCAAGCCGCTGATCTCGGCGCTGGATAAAAAAAGAGGGCGGTAGCGCTCTCACGCACCGCCCAGACCAATTGGGAGAGGCAAAAGGAAGACGGCCCGGGCGCGACGGCGCGCCCGGGGTCCGACCGGCATCAATACTTGAAGCGAATGCCGGCATAGAGCTGACGGCCGTTGTCGTAGATCGCCCTCGGCTGGCCCGTACCCTGCGTGTAGCGCAGCTTACGGTTGGTGATGTTGAGGGCATCGAAGGTGAGAGATATGTTGTCACTCACCGTGAACTGCACAGAGGCGTTGAGCGTGCCACTGGCGCTCTGGTACTCGGCCGAGCTGCGGTCGAGACCGATCAGCATCTTCGAACGATACATGTAGCTCAGGCGGGTCGAGTGCCAGTCGTTCTCGTAATAGGCGGTCAGGTTGGCCGTGACCTTGGAGTCTCCGACCAGCGGACCGCCCGCATTGTCCACGCCGCTGGCATAGGTGAAGTTGGTCTGGACGCCGAAGCCGCCATAGATCGGCTGCTCCCACTGCGCCTCGATGCCTTCACTATGGCCGCTCGAGTTGACCGGCGAGGTGATGTTGTAGGTCGAATAGACCGGCGATCCCTGCCCCGTCAGCAGCATGTTCAGGTAAGTGCCCTGGTGCGTGCCGAAGCCGACATAGGACGACAGATCCATGTAGAAGAAGCTGATCGCCGCCATCGCCTGCGGCCCGTAATACCACTCATAGCTGACGTCATAGTTCGCCGACTTGATGGGCTTCAGGTTCGGGTTGCCGCCCGTTCCGGTCAGGATCAGATCGGTGAGCGAGACTGCACCGCCCAAGGCGCTGTAGTCCGGTCGCGCCATGGTTTCCGCCGCAGCAAAGCGCAGGATCTGATTATCGGTCAGATTTATGCTCAAATTGGCGCTCGGCAGAATGTCCCAATAGCTGTGGGTGACCTTGGCAACACCGTACGAACCAAAATCACTATAGGTGCCATTGGCGTCGTTGATGAACTGATTGACGTCTTCCCGCGTATTGACGACACGCACGCCGATATTGCCCTTCCAGCTATCACCACCGAGATTCGCCATGGCGTAGAAGGCCGTATCGCGTTCCGACAAGTTCATGCTGTCCGGCCAGTCAAAGCGGCCATTGGCAGGATTCGAAACGGCAGCCGGCGACTGTGGATAGGGACGCCAGCTGGTGTTGTTGAACAGCAGGTTCTCGATCTTCGCCGTGTCGCCCAACGGAAGGTCCGTCAACATGCCGGGGATCTTGAACGAGTCGGCGAAATCGGACGGATAGTTGCCCGAAGAGATGTCGCTGCCGAGCGAGCCGCCATACGACACGCCGCCGTCCCACACCGTGCCAGTGTGCTTGTGATCGGCATAACGCACGCCGGCCTTGACGGAGCTGATGGGGCCGATCTTGGTCTGGTAGGTGACGTCGATCTGGCCGTAATACTCACGGTCGACCGCCGTGTTGACCACCGTCCAGGCCCAGTCATTGTGCAGGTTCGCAGCGTTCGAGAGATCGACACCCGGAACGCTAACAGTGGCGACGCCCACGGGCGTGATGGTGTAGCCGGCAGTGCCGCCGGTCGCGCCGTTGACTTCGCCTTCCCAGGCCACCTGCGGGTCCGTCTTGCCGACGCCGCGGGTGAAGCCGCCCTTGCCTTCGATGGTCAGGTTCTGCGAAGCATCCCATTCCGCATGGGCATTCAGGTAATAGCTGTCGGATGCGGAACCAGGACGCATGATCGAGTCGGCGACGATCGGAACGCCGCCAGCCGACGGGAAGGTGGCCGAAACGATCGTGTTGTCCTTGATCGTGTAGGCGGTCGGCACGTTGTTGCCGAACTCGTTCGAACCCCAGAACATGAAGTTGTTGTTGATGTTCGAGGCCTTGAGCTTCGAAAAGAAGCCCTGCACATCGATCTCGAAGCTGTCCGTCGGTTGTGCCTGGACGGTGATCATGCCGCCTTCGCGCACGCGCTGCTGCAGGAACAGGGCCGAACCGATCAGATTGGGAAATTCCGCACCGACCGCATCAGGATGGGCCGTTCCGAACGGGCTGGTCGCCGAGACCGCGGTGTAACCGAGGAACTCCTGACCGTCACGGCGGATGTCGCGGGCTTCGTAAAAGGCCTGCACAATGACACCGAAGCGGTTGGAATCGTCTTTCCAGCCGATCAGGGCGTTGAACTGCGGCGTCGTCTTGCTGCGCAGCGTGGTATAAGCCGCTTCCGCGCTGGCCTCGACCGTCAAATTATCCCTCAAGTCGAGCGGCTTACGGGTGATGATGTCCACCACGCCGGCGACGCCACCTTCCACGAGGTCGGCCTGCTGGCTCTTATAGACCTTCAAGCTGCTGACGATTTCCGACGGCAGCAAGGTCATGCTAACGCTGCGCCCCACGGTGCCGAACTGGTCGAGAATGAACCAGTCGCCGGTGGAGATCTTGTGGCCGTCGACCTGGACGTCGGTCAGGCTGGGGTTGGTGCCGCGAATCGAAACGCGGTCGTTCTCATCGAAGCCACCCTCACCACCGGCCGCCGACACCGTGTTGATGCCGGGCACGCGCTGCAGCGCATCGGCGATATTCTTGTCCGGGAACTTGCCGATATCTTCGGCCGACACCGCATCCACCATACTGACCGAATCGCGCTTGATTTCCATAGCGCGCTGCAT
>JBJKRM010000201.1:0-7445 GCA_046704685.1 Rhizomicrobium sp. | reverse complement strand
GCACAGGCAGCGGCGCAGATGCGAGCCCGAGATGATGCAGTCGCCCGCCACCAACGAAGCCACCGCGCTGCCGCGTCGTCCTTCCAGGTCGTGCACGAATTTGGCCGGCGGGGTGATCTCCGCATAGCTCCACAGCGGCCAGCTCGTTTCATAAAGGTCTAGCTTCGGCACCACATCGGTGAGGTCGATGTTGGCTTCCCAATAGGCGTCGACAGTCCCGACATCGCGCCAGTAGGGTTCGGCCTCGGCGCTGGCGCGCACGCAGGAATCGGAGAAGTGGTGGGCGACCGCTTTGCCGTGCTTGACGAGGTAGGGGATGATGTCCTTGCCGAAGTCGCGGTTCGATCCGGGCGTCGCCGCATCGCGGCGCAACTCTTCGAACAGCAGCTTGGTCTTGAACACGTAGATGCCCATTGAGACCAGGCAGGAATCCGGCTTGCCCGGCATAGTGGGAGGATTGGCCGGTTTCTCGATGAAGTCGGTGATGATGCCTTTTTCGTCCACTGCGACGATGCCGAAGGCGCTGGCGCCCGCTTTGGGCACTTCGAGGCAGCCGACCGTCACATCAGCACCGCTCTCTAGGTGCTGCATCAGCATCAGCTCGTAATCCATCTTGTAGACGTGGTCACCGGCCAGGATGATCATGTATTCCGGCCCGTGGCTCTCTATGATGTCGATGTTCTGATACACCGCGTCAGCCGTGCCCTGGTACCACAGGCCCTCGGAGACGCGCTGTGATGCCGGCAGGATGTCAAAGCTTTCGTTGCGTTCGGTCCGGAAGAAATCCCAGCCTTGCTGCAGGTGTCGGATCAGAGAGTGCGCCTTGTACTGGGTGGCGACGGCGATGCGGCGGATGCCGGAATTGACAGCGTTGGACAAGGCGAAATCGATGATGCGGGCCTTGCCGCCGAAATACACTGCCGGTTTGGCACGTTTGTCTGTGAGTTCCTTGAGCCGCGATCCGCGTCCTCCCGCGAGAACATAGGCCATGGTGTCTCGTGCCAGCGGATGTCTGCGCTCCATAAGCAATCATCTCCCTCGGAGCATCGGCTCCGGTGTTTATCTTTCGTATCTTCACTAACCCGGCGTCGAATTGTAAAGGTGGGGCAGGGGGCATTTTTTCCAGTTTTGCGCCATTTCAGCCCCTCATACGCAAGGAGGCCGATCCTGAGGGGCCCGATCGCCGCAGGTTGACGGAAAGGGCAGACCTGACCGGTCCAAACCTCTTGGCGAAGGCGGTGGGCCTATGCTGGGTTCTGTTGTCCGGAACCGCGCTGAAAATAGGCATGCCTACTGGCGCGGCACGCTGATGCTCGGCCAATTATCAGATGGCGGATGAAGGTGGTGCGAGACCGTCGATGGCGGCATGGCCATAGGGGGGCGCTGTTGAAGTGATGGTGATCGACGGCGGGCAGCATTTCACCGTCAAACCAAATCATGCGGGCTTATAAGCCCGGGCTTTGGAAGGCGCTCCGGATTTTCTAGCTGCACGGCTGGCCATCGGCGCGGTTTCACACGCCGATAAGGCCGCGATGGAGCCGGAGAACGCGGTACCGCGCGCTACAGCGCGTCGGCGTCACGCTCGCCGGTGCGCACGCGCAGGGCGGATTCGAGATCGACCACAAAGATCTTGCCGTCGCCGATCTTTCCGGTGTGGGCGCCCTTGCGGACGGCCTCCACCACGGCGTCGAGCCGCTCGTCGGGTACCGCCACTTCCAGCTTCAGCTTGGGGATGAAGGCGATGGTGTATTCGGCGCCGCGGTAGACTTCCTTGTGGCCTTTCTGCCGGCCGTAACCGCGCACTTCGGTCACCGTCATTCCTTCCACACCGGTTGCCAGCAGCGCGTCGCGCACTGCGTCGATCCGGTGCGGCTGGATGATGCCAATGACGAGCTTCATGACGGCCTCCTCAAGCGGTCTTGTGATAGCCGGTTTCGCCGTGGCTCGAGAAATCCAGCCCCTGGATTTCTGCGTCGCGCTCGATGCGCCAACCGGCGACGGCCTTGACCACCTTGATGATGACAAAGGTCGCCACGAGCGACCAGATGCCGACGACAATCACCGCCTGCGCCTGGACCAGGAACTGGTCCCATGCCGAGCGCGAAAGCGCAACCCCACCGACCCCAAGTCCGGTCATGAAGGGGAGAAGGAGGCTTCCCAGTGCCCCCCCGATGCCGTGTACGCCCAGCACGTCGAGTGCATCATCGACCTTGAAGCCGCGCTTCACCACCAGCACGGCCACATAACAGACCGCACCGCCCGCCGCGCCCAGGACCACGGCGCCGACTGGTCCGACATAGCCGGAGGCCGGTGTGATGGTGGCCAGACCCGCCACGGCGCCGGTCACCGCGCCGACCAGGCTCGGCTTGCCGAACTTGATCCACTCCACCGCGATCCAGACGCAGGTTGCAGTGGCGGCGGCCAGATGGGTGGCCAGCATGGCCATGCCGGCATCGCTGCCTGCCTTCAGGGCGCTGCCGGCATTGAACCCGAACCAGCCCACCCAGAGGAAGGCTGCTCCCACCATCACCATCCAGGGGGCATGCGGCGGCTGCACCGAGCGCGGAAACCCGATGCGCGGCCCCAACATCCAGGCTGCCAGCAGGGCCGAAAGTCCGGCGGTGAGATGCACCACGATACCACCGGCGAAATCCATCACTCCAAGAGAGGCAAAATACCCGCCGCCCCAGATCCAGTGGCACACCGGAGCATAAACCAGGATCAGCCAGAGGGAGGAAAACAGCAATACTGCGCCGAATTTGATGCGCTCCACATACGCGCCGATGATGAGCCCCGGCGTGATGATCGCGAAGGTCATCTGGAACATCACGAAGACGCTTTCGGGAATCGTCGTGCCTGGATGCACAGCGTTTCGCGTCATGGTCTGCAGGAACGCAGCGTGCAGGTTGCCGATCCAGGCGCCGGTGCCGGAGAAGGCCTCGCTGTAGACAAAAACGAACCACAACAACGACACCACGGCGGCGATGGCGAAGGTTTGGAACAGCACGGACAGGATGTTCTTGGCCTGAACCAGCCCTGCATAAAAAAAGCCCAAGGCCGGCAGCATCATCAGCAGCACAAGCGCGCTGGAGATCATCAGCCAAGCCGTATCAGCGCCGTTGATCATATGGGTTCCCCTCCCAGAATCTGCTTATTGGGGAGGCAAGATGCAAAACTATGCGCCTTTGACAAGGTGGCATTTGCGCGAGTTCTGGGCACAAGTACATAATGCACAATATATGTGCAAACAGGTGGTCAAATTATCTGCAAATGGCCAAAAACAGCCTATCATGTGGGCAGTTTGTCTCACCTGGATAGCACCATTCCGATCTGAGGTGCCGTGATCTGAGGCAGGCTATTGGCGCCCCTTCGCCTCCGCACCTGTTCCGCAGTTATGGTTGGGGCCCAGCAGTGTTCAGCGGAATGTGTGTTTCGGTGCGGATTCTACTCCACCGTTTTGAAGCCGGGGACGCGAACGACGCATTCCTCATCGGTTGTTCTGTGGTCGCGCGTGCACGTGATCGGTGTTCTTGCAGGAGGTCATGGCGTGGCTTTTCAAAACCGCTCGACGAAAACGCTCCTCGACGAATGAATTGACAGGTGTGTCACACCGAAATTGACCGGCCACACGATCGCTACGGTGCGTCGGCGGGTCGAGGTGTTCGTTACAGTCGATCGCAATCTGACGTTTCAACAGAACATTGCTGCGTGCCCCTCGGCTGTTTTCTTTTTTCGTGACCGCTGCCATCGATTGGCGGGAAGCAAACGCTTGGTGTCCGGTCTTTTGACTGCCGATGAAGTGACCACGCATGGGACTGTGACGTTTGTTGCTGTGGCTTGACGATTTGGCCGCTTGACTCCCCCTTTACCCAGTGGAAGCGTCCGTAAATGTTCAAGATACAACCGGTGCCGTCGAACAACCACGACCCTGAAGGGGGGCGGAATCCGATCGCGGATTTCGATTCCGATCTTATCGACTCTGTCCGTGTCGACCGCAGCGCGGCCGATCACCGTGCTGCGGTTCTGCCGGGCCAGCGGACGGTGAAAAAGCAATCGCAGGCCGCTCGGCTGGTGAAGGCGGTGCAGTGCATCGACCTGACAACCCTTTCGGGCGACGACACGCCGGAGCGCGTCAAGCAGCTCTGTGCCAAGGCCCGCCAGCCCTTGCGACCGGAGACGCAAGAGGCACTGGGCGTCCGCGGCGTCACGACTGCTGCAGTTTGCGTTTATCACGCCTTTATCGAAACGGCGCTTGAGGCGCTGGCTGGTACCTCTATTCCCGTTGCGGCTGTATCGGCGGGATTTCCACACGGCCTGTCACCCTTCAAGGCGCGCGTGATGGAAGTGGAGGCTTCGGTCGCCGCGGGCGCGCTCGAGATCGACATCGTCATCGACCGTTCGAAGGCGCTCACCGGCAACTGGCGGGGCGTTTATGACGAGGTGCGCGCCTTTCGCGAAGCGTGCGGCGAGGCCCATCTGAAGGCCATCATTGCCACGGGCGATCTCGGCTCGTTGACCAATGTCGCCAAAGCGTCCGTCGTCTGCATGATGGCGGGAGCGGATTTCATCAAAACCTCCACCGGCAAGGAGACGGTCAACGCCACGCCGGAGTTCGCGCTCGTTATGGCCAGGATGATCGGCTTCTGGCTGAAGACGACGGGGTACAAGGTCGGGTTCAAGGCGGCGGGCGGCATCGCCAAGGCGGAGGAGGCGGTTCTCTATCAAGCGGTGATGCAGGAAGAGCTGGGCGAGGCGTGGCTGGAGCCTGGCCTGTTTCGTATCGGTGCCTCCAGGCTGTTGACCGACATTGAACAGCAGCTGGATGCTTTGGCGTGCGGATAGGGCGTAAGCCCGGGGGTAGGCACCGTGAAATCAAATTGGGTTGTCATCTTCTTCGCCTCGCGAAGCTACATAGCGCGCGGCCGGAGATGAAGATCTTGACGAAACACTTCAAACAGCCAACGAAGGAATTCACGGCATGATGAGTGCGCTCAATCTGCAGAGCTTGGCCGGGGTTCTGCTGATCCTCCTCGTGTGCTGGCTGTTTTCGGAAAACCGGCGGCGCTTTCCCTTCCTGCTTGCCTTCGGGGCGATCGGACTGCAGTTGGCTCTGGTGCTGTCACTGTTCGGTGTGCCGGCGATCCGCGATGGGCTGACCAGCTTCGGGGCGGTGTTCGACGGCCTGGCGAAGTCCGCCCAGGCCGGCACCGCCTTCGTCTTCGGCTTTTTGAGCGGCGCCGGCCCGCAGCCCTATCCGCTCACCACCCCCGGGGCCATGTTCGTCTTCGGCTTCCGCGTCCTGCCGGTGATCATGGTGGTGTGCACCCTGGCGGCGCTGTTGTGGCACTGGCACCTCCTGAAATGGATCACCAAGGGCTTCGGCTTCGTTTTTTCGCGCACCATGGGCCTTCGGGGTCCGACCGCGCTGGCGGCAGCGGCAACCATCTTCATGGGCCAGGTCGAAGGCCCCATCATCATCCGTGCCTACCTCAACCGGTTGACGCGATCGGAGCTGTTTCTGCTCATCACCGTGGGTATGGCCTGCGTCTCCGGTTCCACCATGGTGGCTTACGTCACCATCCTGCAGGGCGTTTTGCCGAATGCGGCGGCCCACATCCTGACGGCTTCGATCATCTCGGCGCCGGCCGGCATTCTGGTGGCGCGCATTTTGGTGCCGCGCGATCCGGCGGCCGAAGCCGCCCAGGACAAGATGCCGCCGGATGAGCACGCTTAAAAGAGCACGATGGATGCGGTGATGAAGGGCATCCATGACGGCATGCAGATCGCGGTCAATGTCGCGGCATGCCTGATCGTCTTTGTCGCCCTGGTTGCCATGGTCGATATGATGCTGGGGTCGTTGCCGCAGGTCGGTGGCGCTCCGATCAGCGTCGAACGCATCCTCGGATACATCTTCTCGCCGCTTGCCTGGTGTCTCGGCATCCAGTCGAACGAAATCCAGACGGCCGGACAGCTGCTTGGCACCAAGATGATGCTGACGGAGTTCACCGCCTTCATCAAGCTGGGCGCCATTCCGGCCGCGGAAATGACTGAGCGCACCCGCACCATTATGACCTATGCACTGTGCGGCTTTGCCAACGTCGCCTCGGTCGGGATCAATCTCGCCGGTTATTCGGTTCTCTTGCCCGAGCGCCGTGATGAGATCATCAAGATGGTGGGCAAGGCGATGCTGGCGGGCTTCGTCGCGACCTGCATGAGCGCGGCCCTGGTGGGCGCCATCCCATCCTTCATCACCGCCATGCCGAATTAGAAGAGGGCGGAGAGAACAATGAGCGCAGATGAGAGCATGCTGGCGCTGGCCCGCACCATGAAGTCCCGCGCCTATGCGCCCTATTCGAAATACCAGGTCGCGGCGGTGATACGTGGGGCGAACGGCAAGCTGTATGGTGGTTGCAATGTCGAGAACATCGCTTATCCCACCGGCAACTGCGCCGAGGTTTCCGCGATCGCCGCGATGATCGCCGATGGTGAGACCCGCATTGTCGAGGTCTTGGTGATGGGCCCGGAAGGTGATCTCTGCACGCCTTGCGGCGCCTGCCGCCAGCGTCTACGCGAGTTCGCCACCGACGATTTGCCGATCCATGTCGCCGACCCGACTGGCGTGAAGAAGACCGTCACCCTCGGCGAGTTGTTTCCGATGTCCTTCGGCCCCACTATTCTCAAGAAATAGCCCATGCTGCCCCAGGAAATCATCCGCAAGAAGCGCGACGGCCAGGAGTTGGCCGAAAGCGACATTGCCGCCTTCATTAAGGGCGTGACCGCCGGCACGGTCAGCGAAAGCCAGGTCTCCGCCTTCACCATGGCGGTGTTCTTCCGCGGCATGACCATGCCCGAGCGCGTCGCGCTGACCCGCGCCATGACCCATTCGGGCACCGTGCTCGACTGGGGCGATTTCGGCCCGGTGCTCGACAAGCATTCCACCGGCGGGGTGGGCGACAAGATCAGCCTGATGCTGGCTCCCATGGTGGCGGCCTGCGGCGGATTCGTTCCGATGATCTCGGGTAGGGGCCTCGGCCACACCGGCGGCACACTCGACAAGATGGGGGCAATCCCCGGCTACCGCGCCCAGCCAGACCTGGAGACCCTGCGCACCGTGGTCAAGAAGGTCGGCTGCGCCATCATCGGCCAGACCGCCGATCTCGCGCCTGCCGACCAGCGAATCTACGCCGTGCGTGACGTCACCGCGACGGTGGAATCCATCCCGCTGATTTGCCCCTCCATCCTCTCCAAGAAGATCGCCGCTGGCCTGCAAGGCTTGGTGATGGACGTGAAGGTGGGCAATGGCGCCTTCATGGAGAGTCTGAATGATGTGCGCGATCTTGCGGAAACGATTGTGAGAATCGCGGCTGGCGCCGGTTTGTCAGCCACCGCGCTGCTGACCGATATGAACGAGGTTCTCGGCACTACAGCGGGCAATGCGTTGGAAG
>JBJKRM010000200.1:0-3609 GCA_046704685.1 Rhizomicrobium sp. | reverse complement strand
TATGCGCCGACCTATTTGCCGCCGGCCACCAACCTGCACAACGCTGCCGGCAGCTTTACCTACACGGTGAAGGACGCCAACGGCACGGTGAGCGCGAGCTACCGGCTCAAGCTTAACCGCGTCGTGTACACGCCCGCGCAATACCCCGCACTGCGTGCATTGATGCTCGCGTGTTTGCGGGCACAGCGCGTCCCGTTGGTATTCCACCGGATCTGAGGGAATTTGCCATGAAGCTCAAGAAGCTCAATAAGACTGCGATCGTCTCCGCGATCGCCCTCGGCTGCGCAATGCTGACCGTTCAAGCCAAGGCCGCACCGTCCAGGTCCCAAGTCAACTATCGGATCCTGAGGTGGTCCGCCGCCCTGCACATCAACGCAGACGGCAGCTATAGCGAGACTGTCACACGTGTCTCGCAGCCGCTGACTGTCGCCGGCGTCTCCACCGTTGGGCATCTCGAAATCGCATATCCCCTCAATTTCGCCACGGTCAAGGTGCTGGATGCCTATACCGAAACCGTTCACCACCAACGTGTCGATGTTCCGGCCTCGCAGATCTTCAACCAGTCCACACCGGCCGCGGTACAGGCGCCGTTCCTCACCGACGGGCACGTGGAAAGTCTGCTTTATTCGGCGGTGACGCCAGGGTCCGAAGTGCATCTGAAGTACGTGGAAACCTTCAAGCGTCCGTATCTGCCCGGCGTATATGCTGTCTCCACCGTCCTGGCGCCGCAGATTCCAGTGCTTCATGCCGAGATCAGCATCACCGCTCCCAAGAGTATGCACCTGTACTTCCACGCGCGTGGCGCGTGGCATGAAACGCACACTTCCAGCGGCGGCATGGAAACCATCACTGCGAGCGCAGCGCTAACCTCAGTAAATTTTCCGCCGATGAACACGCCCGCCATTACGCAGTACGCCCCGATGGCGGTATTGAGCACGGCCGGTAATTGGGATACCATTGCCAGGGCCTACGACCAGGTCGCTAAAAATGCGATGAAGGCGACCCCGGCGATCCATGCGATGGCGCAGAAGATCGCCGACGGCGCAAGCGGTGAAGCGGCCGTGGCGAGCGTCTATCACTGGATGCAGCAACACGTGCAGTCGGTGTCTGTTGATTATCATCACGCCGGCTTCCGGCCACCGGCCGCGCAGAGCACTTTGGCCCGCAGCGTAGGTGACAGCAACTCCAATGTGGCCTTGCTCTGCGCGATGTTGCACACTCTGGGTATTGGCGCTGTGCCGGCGATGATCTCGCAATCGGATCGCTTCGTTCCATATCCGGGAGTCGATCCGTTCGCATTCAGTCATTTTCTGGCCTACGTGCCGGCCTACCATTTGTTCTTGGATACGACCTCCCGCTACGCCGGGGTCAACGACCTTCCAGCGTCCGACCAGGGACGTCCAGTGTTAATCACGGGAGCCAAGCCACAGCTCTCGCATACGCCTGGCCCACCACCCGGACTGGTGGAAATGCGTGAGGTGCAAGCCCTCACGCTCAAGGCGAACGGGGACATCGAAGGTCACAGTGTGATCACTTCGGCGGGCTGGCACGCCATGCAGACGCGGCGGGATTTGCTGGGCGATCGCTCAGGCCGGCGTCTGCAACAGTTCATGCAGAATCGTTTTTACCTCGAAGGCAATGCTGGTTCGATGCATGTGGTTGCCGTGCGCAACCGCAAGGACCTGGATAAACCGGTGGGAATCGTCCTGCAATGGCATGACGGCGACGTCGCCATCCCCGGCAAGCAAATGGCGTTACTGTTGCCCACGCCCGGTGCCATTGCCGGGACGCTCGTGCCGTTCACCAGTCAGTCTACGCGGCGCACGCCTAGTGTGGTCCAGCCGGTGACCATCGAAGAGGTCACGCATCTGCGCCTTCCGTCCGGCATGACGCCCGAACAGCTACCCAGTAACCAGAACCTAAAGGCTCCCTTCGCAGACTATTCGGCGACCTACAGTTTCGCCAACGGCGTGCTCAGCGTCGACAAGCGTCTGCAAGTTACCCAGTTCGTAGTCGGACCTCAGGCATATCCCGAATTGCACAAGCTGGCTCTGATGGTCGTAAGCAGCAAGCGCAAAGCGGTGGTCTTGCATAGCGCGGGGTGAGGCAGCGCCGACCGGATGTTTAGCACGGAGGTTCAGGAGACGAATCGGCGAGGCCCACGGAATTTTCATCTGAAGGTCTGAATAAAAGCGTTGTGTCGCTGGACATCCCCAGGCTAACTCAACGGCTCAGAGGCCGTGCCACCCGTCCGGGCGGTATATCTATTTATTGTTCGGGGGAGCGGCGGTAACGGAGCCAAGCCAATGCTATGGAGTCTCCGAGACGGAGGCTGATACGCCTTCGCGCAGAATACGTTCGAGAGTGAGGCGAGGACAAACGTTGTTGTGCAGGTATTCGAGGAGGTGAACGGCGACGCTGCGAATCAGCTTTTCGATGGCGGGGTCCTTCGGGTGGCCGTCAGCGCCGAAAACACTCTGCACGTTGGCGACGGAAACGGGCAATGGCAGCACGATGCCGCCGACGTGAGAGACCACTCCGCGCAAGTGCTCAAGCGACTTAATCGCGCCGATCGCTCCAGCCGCAACTCCCAGCAGCGCGACCGGCTTGCCGGTGAGCATGGAGGGAAATCCCAGGTTTTCGATCACGAGCTTTGTGACGCTGCTGAAACTGCCGTGGTATTCCGGTGTGGCGAAGACGATGCCGGCGGCGTTTTTCACTTTTTCCTGAAGGATTTTCGTTCCCTCCGAGTTTACGTCCATTCCGGGAAGCGGCAGATGGAGCGCGGCAGGATCGATCACCTCGACGGAAACTTCGGGATGGCGACGGAACTCGTCAGCTTCCAGAGCGGACGCCGTCGAAGTGAAATTGCCGGGACGCACGCTGCCGTTGATGATGATGATCGGGATTCTCTCTGCGCTCATTTCTCCCTCCGTTCTAACCTTAGATGTGGGAAGGGTTGGTTCGATTCGCGGGAGGTTCCGACCCAAGGCTGATTAGATGAGGATGCCGGTTCCTTCGACCGAGTAGACTTGGTAGGTGTTTGACGACCAAGGCTCGGAGGAAAGGAGCCGAGCAATGCTGATTATAGGCTGTGATTTTCACACTCGCTACCAGCAGATCGCCATGGTGGACAATCTGACGGGGGAGTTGACCGAGCGGCGTTTGGAGCATGAGGGCGGCCAAGCCGATACGTTTTACCGCAGTTTGCCGAGGCCGGTTCGCGTGGGCATCGAGGCGACCGGGCCCATGCATTGGTTCCAGCGCCTGCTGGCCGAACTCGGTCACGAACTGTGGATCGGAGACTCCGCTCGGATCCGCGCCAGCGATCTGCGCAAGCAGAAAACGGACGAGCGGGACGCCTCGCTCATCTTGCAATTGATGCTCGCGAACCGCTTCCCGCGCATTTGGGTTCCTACCGAAGCAGAACGCGATCTGCGGCAACTGCTCTGGCACCGACACAAGCTGGTGCGTCTGCGCACGATGCTGGGCAACCAACTCCAATTTCTGGCGATGAGTCAGGGCCTTTGCCGGAGGCGAAAGCTGTTCAGCAAAACGGGTCGCGCAGAGCTCAGCGCGCTTCGCCTGGGGCCCTGGACCAGCCGCAGG
>JBJKRM010000199.1:0-4276 GCA_046704685.1 Rhizomicrobium sp. | reverse complement strand
CTGGAAGGGCACGATGCCGCCCTGAAGAAGATCGAAGAGCGTATCGCCAAGCGCATGTCCGAGACCAAGGTGAAGCTGCTCTGGGGTACGGCCAATCTCTTCAGCCATCCGCGCTACATGGCTGGTGCGGCGACCAACCCCAATCCGGAGGTGTTCGCCTATGCTGCCGCGCAGGTGCGCATGATCATGGAAGCCACTCATCGTCTCGGCGGCGAGAACTATGTGTTGTGGGGCGGCCGCGAAGGGTACGACACCCTGCTCAACACCGACATGAAGGCCGAGTTGGAGCATTTCGGCCGCTTCCTCAAGATGGTCGTCGAGCACAAGCACAAGATCGGTTTCAAAGGCACGATCCTCATCGAGCCCAAGCCTTTCGAGCCCACCAAGCACCAGTACGACCGTGACGTCTCCACGGTGTACGGTTTCCTGCAGAAGAACGGTCTCGACAAGGAAGTGAGGGTCAATATCGAGGTCAACCACGCCACCCTCGCCAACCTCGACTTTGAGCATGAAGTGACGACGGCCTATGCCAATAACATCATGGGCTCGCTCGACATCAACCGCGGCGATCCGCGCTCGGGCTGGGACACCGATCAGTTCCCGAACAACGCGCAGGATCTCTCGGCGGCGTTCCTGCCGATCCTCGAGAACGGCGGCCTCGGCACCGGCGGTTGCAACTTCGACGCCAAGCTGCGTCGCCAGTCGATCGATGTGAATGATCTCTATATTGCCCACATCGCCGGCATCGACACGCTGGCCCGGGCGGTGTTTGCGGCGGAAGCCATCATCAAGGACAAGCGCCTCGCCGAGCTCAAGGCCCAGCGCTATGCCGGCTGGTCGACGCCGTTCGGCAAGGAAATCGCCGAAGGCAAGTATACGTTGGCTCAGCTCGCCGACCTCGCCGTGAAAAAGGGTCTCAATCCCGCGCCGAAGTCCGGCAGGCAGGAACTGGCCGAGAGCATCGTGGCGCAGAACCAGAAGTTCTAGGTCCGGTTCGGGGCGTCCCCGAACGGCTACATCCAGCCTCCCCCCCGCTGCCCGCAGGGGGGAGGTCTTTTTTTAGGCAGATTGCTTGGCTCAAGGCGTTTATGCGCCATTCACCATTTCAACCCAGCTTTTGCGCAGGTTTGGCTTGAGTCCCGGAGTTTTTTAATAAAACTTGATCTATCCTCAGGGGCTTGAGACAGCCTCTTCATTGCCGCGATAGACGGATAGCCACCATGGTCACACTTCCTATGCCTGAATTGCCGAGTGAAATCTCTGCCCTGCAGTCTGTTGCGTTGGATTTGCGTTGGACCTGGAGCCACGAGGGCGACGCTTTGTGGGGCCATGTCGACGAGAAGCTTTGGGAGCGCACCCTCAATCCCTGGGCCGTGCTGCAGGGGGCTTCGCGCGAACGGCTGAAGCAGCTGGCCGGCGACGAGACGTTCCGAGAGAAACTAAAGAACTTTGTGTCGGCGCGTGCGGACTATCTGAAGACGCCAGGCTGGTTCCGCACCACGGACGACGGCTCGCGACTCGGCGGCGTGGCCTATTTCAGCATGGAATTCGGCCTTGGGGCCGCCCTGCCGATCTATGCCGGCGGCCTCGGCATCCTGGCCGGCGACGTTTTGAAATGTGCCAGCGATCTCGACATCCCGGTCGTTGGCATCGGCCTGCTCTACCAGGAAGGCTATTTCCGCCAGCTGATCGATGCCAGCGGCATGCAGCAGGAGTTCTATCCCTACAACGAGCCGGCCGCGATGCCGGTCGAGCCGGTGATCCTGCCGGAAGGCGGCTGGCTCAGAATCGGCCTCGAGTTGCCAGGCCGCATCGTCCAGTTGCGCGTCTGGAAGGCGACGGTCGGCCGCGTCACGCTCTATCTGCTCGATTCCAACGATGCGATGAACAGTCCGCTCGATCGCGGCATCACCGCCAAGCTCTATGGCGGCGGCCCCGAAATGCGCCTGATGCAGGAAATCGTGCTCGGCGTCGGTGGCTGGCGGGTGGTGGAAGCCCTGCATCCCGAAGTCGAGATCTGCCACGTCAACGAGGGCCATGCCGCCTTCGCCATCATCGAGCGGGCGCGCCAGTTGGCGCTCAAGTCCAATCTCGATTTCTGGGAAGCGCTGTGGGCGACCCGCGCCGGCAACGTCTTCACCACCCATACGCCAGTGGCCGCCGGATTCGATCGCTTTCCGGCCGACCTGTTGCGCAAATACCTGCCTTATGTGGAAGGGGCGCTGCATGGCCGTGGTGTGAAGCTGGAGGACGTCCTGGCGCTCGGCCGCGCCGACCACCGCAATCAGAACGAACCGTTCAACATGGCCTTCCTGGCACAGCGCGGCTCGGCCATTACCATCGGCGTCAGCCGTCTGCACGGCGAGGTCAGCCGCCGCATTTTCCAGCCTCTGTTCCCACGCTGGCCGTCCTGCGAAGTGCCGGTGTCGCACGTCACCAATGGCATCCACGTGCCCACCTGGGATTCCGCCGGCTCGGATCGCGTCTGGACCAAGACCTACCCGCGGGGCCGCTGGCGCACGCCGACGGGAAAGACCTGCGCGCCGATCTCGATGGAAACCACCGACGAGGAATTGTGGGCCATGCGCGGCGAGGGCCGTGAGAGGCTCGTGCACAATTCCCGCAACCATCTGGCCCGTCAGTTGCGCGAAGGCGGCTTCGATCTCGACGCTGTGAAACGTGCCGATACCGTGCTCGATCCCAACGTCCTCACGCTGGGATTCGCGCGCCGCTTCACCGAATACAAGCGGCCCAATCTCTTGCTCAGGGACCGGGACCGGCTCGACAACCTGCTGCGCAACGACCGCTACCCGGTTCAGATCGTGGTGGCAGGCAAGGCCCATCCGGCCGATTTCGTCGGCAAGCAGATGATCCAGGAATGGATCATGCTGGCGCGCAATCCGCGTTACCGCCGGCATGTCGTGTTCCTCGAGGATTACGACATTTCCCTGGCGCAGGAGATGGTCCAGGGGGTCGACGTCTGGATCAACACACCGCGCCGCCCATGGGAGGCTTGCGGTACCTCGGGCATGAAAGTGCTGGTCAACGGTGGTATCAACTGCTCCACGCTCGACGGCTGGTGGGACGAGGCCTACACCCAGGAGGTCGGCTGGTCGATCGGTGACGGCTCCGGCGGTGCGGCCGAGAATGTCGACGCGCGCGATGTTCAGAGCCTTTACGATATGCTCGAGCACAAGGTCATCCCCGAATTCTACGACCGCGACGCACAAGGCCTGCCGCGGACTTGGCTGCAGCGCATCCGTCAGAGCATGGGCCGCCTGACGCCTGAATTCAGCGGCGCCCGGATGATGTGTGACTATGTCGAACAGGCTTATCTGCCTCTTGCCAAGGCGGTGCGTGAACGCATGAAGGACCGCTGCGCCAAGGCGCAGACGATGAACCAGTGGTCGCGCCGTGTGCATTCGCGCTGGAAGACGCTTCACATCGGCAGTCCCGTGGCCAACCGCACCGACTCGACTTGCCATGTGGTCGTTCCGGTCTATCTGGGCGAGTTGCCGTCCGATTCGGTGCGGGTCGAAATGTTTGCCGATCAGACTGCGGAGTATGCGCCGGAGGTGATCATGCTGCACCAGGAGCACCCCATTGCGGGCTCCAGCAACGGCTACATCTATGCCGGTGCGATCTCATCGCCGCGGCCGCTCGAGGACTACACGGTGCGCGTGGTGCCCTATCACCCCGACGCCTTCCTGCCCGGCGAGTTGCCGCTGATCTCCTGGCAGCACTGACCCCTGCAATAGCGACAACGCCTCCACGGCCGTGGAGGCGTTGTCATTGCCGGCTGGGCTCGATCGCGCGCCGGTGGGTTCGGACAGGTATCGGCCGTTCAGCCGACGGCCTTTTTCAGGTCATTGTCGGCGGCCAGTTTCGACGAGACGCTGCGCGACGGCGGTGTCGAAATCGGCAGCACCGGAAGAACGAAAGTGGTGGTCTCGCCTTCCAGCGAAGCGGCATGCCAGTTGGCTTCCAGCTCGGCTTCGAGCTCGGTCTTGGCGCGCAGCCAATATTCCTCCGACTTGCCGTGCTGGCATCCATCGCGCTCCCAGATCAGGTAGCTGCGGGTGCGGATCTCGTCTTGGGATGGGGTTGGTCTTGACGCCTTGGGCGTTTCCTGCCCGTCCTTGATTTTACGAATACTCCAGTCCATGGGCTGCTCCTGGTGCCGCAAACTGGCGGTTCGTCATTGTAACGTCAGCTTGCGGCTTGTCTTGAAGTTTCTTGTGAAATGTCCTCGCTCGCTGATGCGGATGTGCCCAGG
>JBJKRM010000198.1:0-4214 GCA_046704685.1 Rhizomicrobium sp. | reverse complement strand
AGATCGGCCGGACGCTGGCGGAAGATGTTGTAGATGATCTGTATGCTGACAACACCGGGGAACTCGATCGCCTTCAGCGCCTCTTCCACCTTCTCGACACTGACGCCGTAGCTTTTGATTTTGCCCGCCTTCTGCAGCTCATCGAGGCCCGCGAACAATTCGGGGCGGTAGAGCGCTTCGGCCGGCGGGCAGTGCAGCTGCACCAAGTCAAGGCTGTCCACCGCGAGGTTTTTCAGGCTGCGGTCAATGAAGGCCTCCAGATTGCGCTTGTTGTAGCCGTCGGCGGTGTGCGGGTTGAGGCGCCGCCCGGCCTTGGTAGCCACCATGGGGCGCGCCCCGCCGCGGGTCTTCAGCACTTCGGCGATCAGCTTCTCGGAGCGGCCGTCGCCGTAGACATCGGCCGTGTCGATGAAGGTCATGCCGGCGTCCAGCGCCGCATTCAGCGCCGCTCGCGCATCCTGGTCGCTGACATCACCCCAGGCCGAGCCGATCTGCCAGGCGCCGAAGCCGATTTCGCTGATGGTGAAAGGGGTTTTTCCGAAGGGACGCTGTTTCACGACATGACCCGTTTTGTGCTGCAGCCGCGGGTTACCATCCTCGCCGATGCTCCGCCAGCGGGAAGGTGGGATTGCTCTGCGTAAATGTTCCTATTGCCGTTTATCGATAAATATGCATTGAATTACGATATGGATACATCGATCCTCAATAATAGGGGGCAGATCATGACCCACATTCGCCAACAGATGGCCGTTGGGGCCGCCATTGCCGTGGCGCTGGTTTTGGGGGCGCATTCGCAAAGCCAGCCGAGGGTGTTGTCCGCCGCCATGCACCAAGGGGTGCCGATGGAGTTGTGCGCGCCGGTCGGTTCGCCTGGTCGCGCAGCGATTGCCGATGGCGGCTGCGTCCGCGCAGCCGGGGCCTTCTTGGAGCATCTAGGCAACGAAGCCCTCGATGTGGCGCTCGACACCGCCGGCAACCTGATCGCGCGCTTCAAGCAACTTTGACAGAGAGAACAGACGCTATGACCAAGACGAACTGGCTGCCCAAGGCGCTGCGCTGGTTGTTCACGTTTCTGACGGGGGGCACGCTAGTGGTTGGGGTGGTGATCACCTTTCTGATCTTCAACCCCTCATTTTTCTACGACCGTGGCACGGTGCAGATCGGGCCGGTTATGTTGGCGCCGGCGCCGGGGACTATGACGCTCAAGAGCGACAGCGGCGAAACCATCAGCATCAACAAACTGTCGGCATCGGTCAGCATGAAGCCGGCAGCGGGAGAGAAGCTGGCAAAGCTGGTCACGACGCGCGCCTTGCCCTTGGCCCTGGTCTATGTCGCGTTTTTCGCATTTTTGTTCGAAATGCTGCGGCGCTTGTTCCGCAACGTGGCGCGGGCCGAAAGCTTCACCGACCGCAATGTCCGTCTGGTGCGCCTGATCGGCTACTCGATCCTGGTGTTCTCCATTGCCGCTGCCGTTGCCCAAGGCTGGGTGGAGCGATCTTTCGTCGAATACCTGCAGCAGCACACCAGTGTGGCAAGCCTTCATATGCACGTCGTCGAGGCACGCAATTTCCAGATCGACAACACGGAATCGCCATTTCAATGGTCGTGGTTCCTGTCGGGCCTTCTGGTGCTGGCGCTGTCTGAAGTGTTCCGCCAGGGGATGGCGATCAAGAACGAAAACGATCTGACGGTCTGATGTGATTTTCAAAGGAGTGTGATGTCGTGACCAACACCGCCTGGCTGTCGCGCGTCCTGCGCTGGGTTTGCACCGTTTTCGCAATCGCTTGTGTTGCTGTTGCCGTGGCAATCGTCGTGGTCATGCTGGTCGATCCCAGCCTGCCGCCCGGCGCTCACTTCGGTCCGATCCACGAGCAGTTCGCCGGTCAGCCGAGCACCATCACGCTCTCGAATTCCACCCTGACCATCACCGCGCTGCGCGGTAACCTTGTGCTGCGGGTGGCCCGCTCCGACGGCGTCATCGAGGTGCTGAAACAGCACGGTCTGCCGCTCCTCCTGCTCAAGGTCCTGTTTTTCGCGCTGGTGTTCGATCTTCTGCGCCGCTTGTTCCGCAATGTTGGGCGTGATGAAAGCTTCACCCGGCAGAGTATTCGGTTGGTGCAGCTCATCGGCATCTCTTTGGTCGGCTACTCGTTCGCCGCGACGTTCCTCGAGGGGCAGTTCCTGCATGCCCTGCTGCTGCAGCTGGCACAGCAGGCCACCGTGACGATCTCCGGGACGCCGCTTCATCTGCCGCCACCCGAAGGTTATTCGTTTGCCTTCGGCGGCCAGGTGTTCTTCTTTGGACTTCTTGTCCTGGCGCTGTCGGAAGTGTTCCGCCAGGGGCTGGTTCTGAAGCGCGATTCCGATCTGACGATCTGACCATGGCCATCAAGCTCAATCTTGACCGCGTGATGCTCGACCGGCGCATAAGCCTGACGGAACTTGCCGATCGCATCGGCATCACGCTCGCCAACCTGTCGATCCTCAAGACCAACAAGGCGCGGGCTATCCGCTTCTCGACCCTGGATGCGCTTTGCCGCGAGCTGAAATGCCAGCCGGGCGATCTCATCGAGCACATTGAAGGCGCGGCGCCGGAAGACGATGGCGACGTCTAGCACCGCCACTCTTGCGAAGTTGAGTTGACTTCGCCGCGAGCCGGGCTTGGCATGGGACCGCGGAGGGGCGGCGATGTCGGGTCGGGTGATGCGCAGTGTGTCGATGGCCGTCGTTTTCATGGGCCTGGCCGGGCCTGCGGCGGCTATGCCGGGGCAAGCCGCCATCGAATCCCGCGATGTCCTGGCGCTGGAGGCCGCGAGCCACAGTGCGGTTGCCCCCGACGAGGCGCAATTGGCCGCCGGGGCCGCGCTGTCGCTGCGCCGCAAGGATGATGCCGCCTTGGCGATCCTGGAGCCGCTGTCCCGCACACAGGGGGCCGTGCGCAGCGGGGCCTGCCGGGCGCTTTCCGACATTTACCTGCGGCAAGGCCGTTACGCCGCGGCGCGCGACGCGCTGAAATGTGCACGGGAGGGCGCGCCGCTTTCCGGTGAAGCCGCACAGGTTCTGGACTACGCGTCCGCCCTTGCGGCGGAGAAGCCGATGCGGTTGTCGCATGTGGTGTCGGGCAGCATGGCAGTGCGTCGCGATGCGGCCGGATTGCTGCGCGTGCGCGTCACCATCAACGGCCGGCAGAAATCTGCGGTGATCGATACGGATTCTTCGTTCTGCGTCCTTAGCGAGTCCGCTGCGCAGCGTCTCGGCGTGCGCCTGCTGGACAAGCCGGTGACGATCATCACCTCCACCCGCCCGGATCAGCCGATGCGCCTGGGGATCGCAGATGAAATGCGATTTGGCGATGCCGTCCTGACGGATGTGGTGTTTGCGGTGCTGCCCGACAAGGCGGTGCGCTTCGGGCCCGGCTACAGCATGGAGGCGGTGATCGGGCTGCCGGTGTTCGTTGCGCTGGGCCGTATCGAGCTCACCCAAGAGGATGGTAGCGAGCGCCTCTATTACGGCCCCAGACCGGGGGCCAGTGCAGCAGGGGAGCTGAACGTGATTGTCTCGGCATTGGACCCGTTTGCTCTGGTCAGGGAGAAGCGGACCGGCACGGTTCTACGGCTGGCCATCGACAGTGCCGCCGACAAGACGACGCTGAATGTGACGGCGCTGCGGGACGATCCCGCGCTTGCCGCCGGCGCTTCGCATGGCCGGGCGCGCTGGCAGGGAGCGGGCGGCGACCGCACCGACAGCCATGCCTTGATCCTTCCGGAATTGGCGCTTTCCATCGCCGGCCGCACGATCGGTCTGAAGCGCGTGAAGCTTCTCTCGAGCGATGAAGGCGACCGCCACGGCGCCATCGGCCAGGACATCCTCCGGCAAGGACGTGGTTGGGTGCTCGATTTCGAGACGATGCGGTTTGGCGTGAAGGAGTGATATTGGGCGCTGGTTGTGATCCGTAGTGTCTCAACCTGGATTATAATTGCCGGGGTTACAGGATTGTATCCAATTGGATACAATTGGGGTGGTGAATAAACACGCTGATCCGGTCGCCGGCATTTGATGCGTGGCTCAGACCATTGCGGGATCAGAAGGCGAAGGCTCGTATTTTGGTCCGGCTGAGGAGTGCGGAACACGGTAATTTTGGCGATTGTGCGCCCGTTGGCGAAGGTGTTTCGGAAATGCGCGTCCACGTTGGGCCGGGCTATCGTGTGTAACTT
>JBJKRM010000197.1:0-3065 GCA_046704685.1 Rhizomicrobium sp. | reverse complement strand
GCCCGATGAGGCCCGCGGCCAAGCCGGCGATGGTCAATGCGCCACCACCCCCCAGGCCAAGGCTTCCCCGGCCGGCGCGGCCGCGCACCATATGACCGGCGCCACCGACGAAAAAGACGATTCCGAGCCCCGCCAAGACGAGCGGCACGATGATCAGGATCGAGCCCATCCCAAACCCCCTTCAGGAATGGGGACAGCCTATCGGACGGGCGTGGCGGCCGTCCAGGGAGCGTGCTTCGAGCCATCGCCGCGGCATTCGCACATTCTTTCCTCTCCCCTTGAGGGTGAGGGGAAGATTTGTGCATGCCCGATGTAGCCCCGCGCGGGGCCTCGAACGATGGCGAATTCCGGACCTTACCCCACGTCCGGACGACCGACGCTGACGTAAGTGAAACCGGCGCTTTCCATCATCTCCGGGCGATAGATGTTGCGCAGGTCGACCATCAGCGGCCGTTTGAGAAGCGTTTTCAAGCGTCCCAGATCAAGGGCGCGGAACTCGTTCCATTCGGTCAGGATCACCACCCCGTCGGCGCCTTCCAGCGCCTCGTAGGTCTCGGCGCAGTACTCGACATCGAAGTGCTTCTTGGCTTCCTTAGTGCCTTCCGGGTCGAAAGCGCGGATACGGGCGCCCTTGTCCTTAAGGTAAGGCACGATGACGAGGCTCGGGGCATCGCGCATGTCGTCGGTGTTCGGCTTGAAGGTGAGGCCGAGCACGGCGATCGTCTTGCCGGAAACGCCGCCGAAGGCCTTCTCGATCTTCTCGGCCATCGCGCGCTTGCGGGTGTCGTTGACCGACACCACGGCCTCGATGATGCGGGTGGGGCTGTCATATTCCTGACACGTCTTCATCAGTGCCAGCGTGTCCTTCGGGAAGCAGGAGCCGCCGAAGCCGGGACCGGCATGCAGGAACTTGGAGCCGATGCGTCCGTCCAATCCCATGCCGCGCGCCACGTCCTGGACATTGCCGCCGACCTTCTCGCAGAGATTGGCCATCTCGTTGATGAAGGTGATCTTGGCCGCCAGGAAGGCGTTGGAGGCGTATTTGATGATCTCCGAGCTTTCGCAGGTGGTGAACAGGATCGGCGTTTCATTGAGGTACAGCGGACGATAGACCTCGCGCATGACATTGCGGGCGCGGTCGCTCATGGTGCCGACCACAACGCGGTCGGGACGGCGGAAATCCTCGATGGCCGAGCCTTCGCGCAGGATTTCCGGATTGGAGGCGACATCGAACGCAGCGTCCGGACGGGCTTTCTTGATCACCTCGGCAACCTTGCGGTTGGTTCCCACCGGCACAGTCGATTTGGTGACGATGACCGTGTAGCCCTCGAGGTGATGGGCGATTTCCTCCGCCGCCGCGAAAACATAGCTGAGGTCGGCATGACCGTCGCCGCGCCGGCTGGGTGTGCCCACTGCGATGAACACCGCTTCGGCGCCGGGCATCGCTTTCTTGAGATCCGTCTCGAACGACAGGCGGCCGGACTTGGCATTGGTCGTCACCACCTCGTCCAGGCCGGGCTCGTAGATTGGAATGATCCCTTTTTTCAGGCCGTCGATTTTGGCTTTATCGGTATCGACGCAAATCACGTCATGGCCGAATTCCGACAAGCAGGCGCCCGACACGAGCCCGACATATCCCGATCCGATCATCACAATGCGCATGGTACGCCCTCGCTGATGTACTCACCGGTTGTGGCAAGCCGGGACGCAACATGCAATGCGCTAAGCCCGCCGAAAACATCCGGTAAGGTCACGAATCTTAACATTCTTTGACAAAATTCGGAGTAGTATCAGGGAGTCTTCCGAATTCGCGGCCATGATCGACGTTCACGATCTCGTTTACGAGTACCCGACCACGCGGGCGCTGAAGGGGGTGTCCCTTCACGTCGGGCCGCAGACCATTACCGCGCTGGTCGGTCCCAACGGCGCCGGCAAGACCACGCTGCTGCGCTGTCTGGCGGCGCTGGAAGATCCTTATGCGGGAACGGTCACCGTCGGCAGCTTCGATACCCGTACGGCACCGCGCGATATCCATGCCCTGTTGGGCTACCTGCCGGATTTCTATGGCCTCTATGACGCCCTGAGCGTCCGGCGGGCCTTGACCTATACGGCACGATCGCGAGGGATCGCCCCCGCCTTGACGGCGGCGGCGGTGGAAAAAGCTGCCGACCGGGTAGGCCTTTTGGACCGGCTGGACACCAAGGCCGGCGATCTTTCGCGGGGCCTGCGTCAGCGTCTGGGCATCGCCCAGGCAATCGTCCACGAGCCCAAAGTGCTGCTGCTCGATGAGCCGGCCGCCGGGCTCGACCCCCAGGCGCGGCGTGACCTGTCATCTCTGTTGGTATCGCTGAAGGACGCTGGGATGACGCTGGTGGTGTCCTCGCACATCCTGGCGGAACTCGAAGATTATTGCTCGGAGATGATCATCATCGAGGACGGGCTGATCGTCGGCGGCCAGGCCATCAAGGTGAAGGACGTCGAGCGGCCGCGCTACATCCTGGAGATCGCCACCGCCCGCAGCGATCTGCGTGACTTTCTGGAGGGGCGCGCCGGAGTCGATGTGATCGAGGCCGATGAGTACCACGCACTCTTCACGCATCCGCGCAATGCCGTGGCGCGGGCCCGGCTGATCCGGGACCTGCTGGCGAACGGATTCGAGGTGTCGAGCTTCGGCGAATCCACCAAGGCGCTGGAAGAGGCCTATTTCAGCCAAGTGGGGCAGGGCCGATGAATCCCGAATTCGAGCGCAATGTCTGGCTGGAACTGACCCCGCTGCGCATGGTCGTGATGGTGGCGGTCCTGGCGCTCGCCTTCTTTGCCGCCGCCTTGACCGCGGGCACCTTCTCCGGTCCCGGCGGGGTGGCGCGCTGGCTGTTCTACATCATCGTGGTGCTGTGGGGCACGCGCAACGCGGCGCGCAGCGTGGTGGGTGAGATCCGCGAGCGCACCTGGGACAGCCAGAGGCTGTCCTCGCTCAAGGCCGGCACGATGATGTGGGGCAAGCTGTTCGGCTCCACCATCTTCAACTGGTTCGGCGGCGCAATCTGCCTGGCGGTGATCGTCGC
>JBJKRM010000196.1:0-4478 GCA_046704685.1 Rhizomicrobium sp. | reverse complement strand
CAGGTATACGGTCATCGCCAATCGTCACGGAAAGGTCGAGCACCGCCTGGTGCAAATTGCCGCCAATACCCACCGCCACGTCCTGTTCGCCTGGCGCTCATAGAAACGCATCGTCCTGGCGTTGGCTTTAAATTCCTAGCAGGTCAATGGCAGACATTGGGGGCCGCGCGTGCAGCCCCCAGTCTGCCGCTGCCTTGACCGCAGTACCGACGATCCCGGGCAATCAGTGTTTCTCTCCTACAACCCTGCAATGCGCAGACCGGCCTAGTGTCCCGTGTCGCTAATTCGCCGAAGAAAAGACGTCGAGAATCGACGCCCTACGGCATTGCAAATCCGGCGACTTAGCGCGCACAATACCCCGCATCCAGTAGCTCTTTGCGATCCGAATCGGCGCTAGTGCGCCACCAGCGACCGAAGATGTCAAACTGGTTGGATCGACATTCCCATTTTTTCAATCCAAACGCGGAAGCCCTCATGAGCGACAAGAATATTTTTGTGCGGATCTTCAGCGGCACCTGGCGCCTGTGGGATTTTCTCTGCCGTCTGGTGACCGACCTGGTCATCACCCTTGTCGTGATTGCCATTCTGGTGCTTATCTTCAGTTTCCAATGGGTCACGGTACCCGCATCCGCCGCGCTGGTGGTGGACCCGCAGGGCAGTCTGGTGGAACAGTATTCCGGCAGTCTCGCACAGCGTGCCATGGACAGGTTGCTAGGGCAGGAGCAGCGCCCGCAGACGCGACTGCGCGATGTGGTATCCGCTATCGAGCATGCCAAGAATGACGATCGTATCAAGGCACTGGTATTGGATACCGATAAGATGGGTGGCGGCGGTTTACTCGGCGGTGCCGCCTTGAGTGATCTGCAGGACGTAGGCCGCGCCATCCGGGATTTCAAGAAGACCGGCAAACCGGTGTTTGCACTCGGTGATTCTTACACCCAAAGCCAGTATTACCTGGCAGCTATGGCCAATACGGTATTTATCCATCCCCAGGGTATGGTGTTCTTGCACGGCTACGGCGTCTATCAGCCGTACTTCAAGGATGCGCTCGACAAGCTGGGGGTGGAAGTCAATATTTTCCGTGTGGGTAAATACAAGTCGGCGGTAGAACCCTTGATGCTCAACGGTATGTCGCCGGATGCACGCAGCGACTGGAGCGGCGTGGTGAATGTGCTCTGGAATGCCTACCAGCACGATGTAACCAAGGCGCGCAGTCTCAAGCCGGATGCGCTCAGCAACTATATAGATAACGTGGACACAGGCCTGGCTGCGGTCGGTGGTGACAGTGCCAAATTGGCCTTGAAGGCCGGATTGGTGGACAAAATCGCCACCCGGGATCAAATGGCGGCGGCAGTGACCAAGGTGGTGGGTGAAACCGATCATAATTTCACCCAGATTGATTTCCGTGATTACCTGCAGGCGGTGGATGACTCCACAGAGCATGCGGGGGGCGGCAATGCCGTAGGCGTCATCGTGGCCGCAGGCGACATCAAGCCGGGTGACCAGCCATCGGGCAGCATCGGTGGTGATTCCACTTCCGACCTGATCCGCCAGGCGCGTTATGACGATTCCATCAAAGCTGTCGTATTGCGTGTGGACAGCCCCGGGGGCAGTGCCTTTGCTTCCGATCTCATCCTGCGCCAAATCGAGCTCACCAAGGAGGCCGGCAAGCCGGTGATAGTCTCCATGGGGTCGGTAGCTGCGTCCGGCGGTTACTGGATCTCCATGGCCGGCGATAAAATCTTTGCCAATCCAACGACCCTTACCGGTTCTATCGGCATCTTTGGCCTGTTTCCAACCTTTAACAAGACGCTGGCCAAGATCGGTGTGCACTCCGACGGCGTCGGCACCACGCCCCTGAGCGATGCTTTCGATGTTACGCGGCCCATGTCGCCGCTCATGCAGAAGGCCTTCCAGCTCAATATCGACAACGGCTATCAGCAATTCATTACCAAAGTCGCGCAGAACCGGCACATGAGCGTCGCCGAGGTAAACACGATCGCCCAAGGTCGTGTATGGAGCGGCAAGGAAGCCAAGCGTCTCGGGCTGGTGGACAAGTTCGGCAATCTGCAGGATGCCATTGCGGAGGCAGCCAAGCTTGGCAAGCTTGGGCCGCATTACTCCGTGCGCTACATCGAGCAGCCCGAGAGCCTGATGGATCAGCTGATCATCGCCATAGCCAACGACAGCAGCTTCAGGCTGGGCTCTGATCTGGATTCCCGTCTGCTGCCGACAACAGAATTCAGTAGCGCGCCCTGGTACGGAGAAATGCTGCATCTGGCGAACAGCTTCAAGGCGTTCACCGATCCGCGCGGCATATATGCCTACTGTATCTTTTGCGAGAATATTCGGTGATACCCTGCGGCGCTGATGGTACCGGCCGAGGACCGTGCGGAAGGAAGCTAATCTGGCTCCCGCGCGAATCCACTATTGAAATTCGTCTAAATGCATGACGCCGAATCCCTCATCCTCTGATCCTTCTCCCAGAGGGAGAAGGAAGTTTCCAGGCGTAAATGGGTTGTCACCCATTTTCGCGAACCTCGCTAAGTTAGGCTGGCTGCCGCGCCGGTCCGCTAAGCGGCGGGCTCTCTGCGGCCGGGTCAGTGCAGTATCAAGCGCTGCATCAAACTAGCCGGCGCATAGCTCAAACGCTTGAGGACGGAAGGCAAGGCAAGCGGCTTGATGAGCATCCTGACCGCCATCGGCGACGGATAGTTCGCGCGCAGCAACGCCTTGGCGCGCGTGACCGCCAGGCGGAACTCAGGTCCCCGGCGCGCGGCGTGCGGATGGAGGGCCGAATAGGGGTACCACAAGCCACATTCCGCGTCGCTGCGAATCGTCAGCCACAGGCGCCGGGCCAGGGCTCCGAGCACTGTCGCACGGCCGTTATGCTCAGCCTTGTTGTAGCGGACGAAGTAGCGATAGAAGTGCTTATAGTGACGCACCTCGTCGCGCTGGATGTGCGCGAGTAGCACCTTGAGTACCGGTTCGTCTGAAACGGCTTGGATCGCCCGGTAGTAGGTCGCGGTGCCCATCTCGACCACGCAGCGTCCGGCCAATTCGGGGCAACCACTGTTTTCCAGTTCCTCGGTTGTGCAGCTTTTGGAATATTCGCCCATGAAAGCGTCGAATGCGGCCTGCCAGTCGAACTGGGGCCAGGCGCGGTTTACGTAGGCGCGCAAGGCCCGCCCATGCTGCAATTCCTCCCGCTCCCAATGATCGGACAGCCATCGGGAAACCTCGGCGTCGTCGCGGAACTTTTCCAGCAGGTTGCGCGTGTAGAGATCTGCCCCCGTCTCGACGAACGAAGCGCCCGCGAGCAGGAGAAACAAGCCTTCCTGCGATTGAACGCGGTCCAATTCAATACGCTCCAGCGCAATGTCATCGATCGACCAGCATTCGCCGTTCCCACTCTTGCTCATCATAAGTCAGACCCCTTCAGGTGAAAGAACCTGCAGCCGCTAGCGCTCGTGCCGCAGGTACGGGTATGGATCGCCAGGCATGTCGTCGCTCGGCAGGTGCGGCGGGGTCAGGCGCATGAGGGCTTCTTCCGGCCAAATGGCATATGACGCTTCGCCTTCGATACGCAGCGCGCGCGTGTACACCGTGGTCACGGAGTCGGCGCGCGTTCGTGTGCTGACTTTCCCCGTTGCCGCTTTACGAGGGGCAACGCTCGGGATGGAACGTCCGTGCTTCGCCATCCAAGTGAGGTTCGCGAAAATGGGTGACAACCCATTTACGCCTGGAAACTTCCTTCCCCCTCTGGGAGAAGGATCAGAGGATGAGGGATTCGGCGTCATGTATTTAGACGAATTTCAATAGTTGAACTCATACCGGCCATGACACACTTCCTCAATCATTCAAAGGCTCGACAACCTTGCGCATTGTCCCGGTGTGATCGCTTTGAGTCACAAGTGCAACTCTAGAATGGCATGCTTAAGCCGGACTTAAGGGCATTGGTTTTCTGGTCTCGCGCGGGACTTTCGTCTGAGCAAGCCACTCGGCGCAGCTAATGTATGGGAAGAAACTCAACGCCGAAACAGCCGTGTCCAGGTGCTGCCGGTATAATGGCATTCAGGCCGAAGTGGTCCAGCAATCGGGTCATGAGTAGCTAGATGGGTAGCCAGACTACATGTACGAAGACGAAGCAGAACCCTGCACTAACACCGACGTTTCGCCCGTGTTCCACCTTACCTCATGCAATCTGTGACCCAAAATAGCCGTACCGTCAGTTGCCCGCGCTGCGGCACGCCGGTTATCTGGGGAGCGGATTCGCCGTTCCGCCCTTTTTGTTCCGAGCGCTGCAAGATGATCGACTTTGGCGCGTGGGCGATGGAGGAATATCGCGTGGCGGCCAGAAACGAAGAGGACGATACCGGCACCGCGTCGGCATAGCCCAGGCGCGGAGCGCTCCGGACGGCAGCGCGCTACCAGCTACCGCGCACCATGGCGATGCCGTGCGCGCCGCAGCGCCAGGC
>JBJKRM010000195.1:0-6427 GCA_046704685.1 Rhizomicrobium sp. | reverse complement strand
CTCTGTTGCCGCCCGACTGGGCGGCGCGCTGCGGGGCCGCCGGCGACCCGGTCACCGCTGGTGTTGTGCGCGACTACATCGCAGGAACCACGGATAATTACGCATTGCAGGAATATCGCCGGATTTTCCACAAGGACGTGACCCTTTAGGAAGCCTTGTCCTCCGTGATTCGACCGTCGGGGGGTGCTAGCCTAGGGCCCTCAGATTCGGAGCAAGGCATGGCTCATTACGAACGCGACAAGGATGACGGGCGCGTTTATGACGGCAGCGAAGACGATGAGGACGGTGAGGGCTCGCACCTCCCGGTCGTGATTATCATCGCTATCCTGGTCCTGGCTGCGTTTGGCGGCGTGGTTTGGCTCGCCTACAATCAAGGTGTTGCTCGTGGTCGCAACGAGCCTGTTCGCGTTGCCTCGACCGATACAAACGCTGGTGCTGGCATCAAGGTCTATCAGCAACAGGCGGGGGCGGATGACGAGGACGATACCGGCCCCAGCAATTCTGCCGCCGCCATCGCGCAGGCGACCCAGCCTGCCTCGGCGCCGGTCAAGTCCTTGCCGAAACAATCGGCCATGGCCACCAAGCCTCCGGCGCAACTCAGCCATCCTGCTCGTGAAACAGCCGCTCCGCGGTCGAAGCCGGTAGCGGCGGTGCACAAGCCGGCCCCTGTTGCCCGCAGACCGCATGTCGCCCCCAAACCGGCAGCTGTCAAAGCGTCGCCGAAGCGGGCGTCCGGTGGCTACGCGCTGCAGATTGGCGCCTATAAATCGGAAGCGGAGGCCATGGCGGCCTGGAAGGTCTACCGGAGCAAGCATGCCGCGCTGCTGGCTGGTTTTTCACCCGAGGTCCAACGCGCCGATCTGGGCAGCAAGGGGGTGTGGTACCGTCTGAGGATTCCTTCCTTTGCCGACAAGGAGGCGGCCGTCGGCTTGTGCGATCGGCTGAAGTCCCAGCACGGCGCCTGTTTCTTGGCGCGATAGGTTGAGCGGTTCATGCGCGGGCGCGTGATTTTCGGCTGCTCGGGACTTGTTCTGGAGTCTGCGGAGCGCGATTTCCTTCGCGATGTGCAGCCTTGGGGCTTCATCCTATTTGGTCGCAATGTGCGGGATCGGGCGCAAGTGCGGGCGCTGGTCGATGCCTTGCGCGATACCGTCGGTGATGCGCGGGCACCGGTGCTGATCGATCAGGAAGGTGGCCGCGTGGCCCGCCTCAAGCCACCGGAGTGGCGGGCGCGTCCCGCGCAGGCTCGTTTTGGCAAGCTCCATGCCGCCTCGCCGGAAACGGCGGCCGAAGCGGCTTATCTCAACGCCCGATTGATCGCCGCCGATCTCGCTGAACTCGGCATCAATGTCGATTGCCTGCCGGTGCTGGACGTCCCGGTTTCCGGTGCCCACGATGTGATTGGCGATCGCGCCTTTGCGGCCGATCCGACCGTCGTCATCGAGCTTGGCCGGGCCGTGATGCAGGGTCTGATCGATGGCGGCGTCTTGCCGGTGATGAAGCACGTCCCCGGGCATGGCCGGGCAAGGGCCGACACCCATCTGGATCTGCCCCATGTGACGACGCCCCTCGATGAGCTGAGTGCTACGGATTTTGTGAGTTTTCGCAGTTTGAACACTTGTCCGCTGGCCATGACCGCCCATGTCGTTTACGACGCCATTGATCCCAAGCGGCCCGCCACCACGAGCCCGCGGGTGATTCGGGATGTGATTCGCGGTGAGATTGGTTACCAGGGCCTGTTGATGACTGATGACGTCTCCATGGATGCGCTTTCCGGGCCGATTTCCGCCCGTGCCAAAGCCGCCCTGTTCGCCGGCTGCGATGTCGTGCTTCACTGCAACGGGCGGATGAATGAGATGAAGGACGTGGCCGGTGAGGTGAAGCCGCTGGAAGGTGATACGCTCCGGCGTGCGGAACAGGCGATGAGCCGCCTGATCGTGCCGGGGCCGCTTGATCGGGCGGATGCAGAAGCAAGATTGGATGAGTTGTTGGCGGCATGAGCGAAGATCTGGTTGACAGCTTCGAGAGTTTTGAAGCGCCGGTGGCCGCCGACGAGACCCTCGTCGTCACGGTGGACGGTTTCGAAGGGCCGCTCGATCTGTTGTTGACGCTGGCCCGCAATCAGAAAGTCGACATCGCCAAGATCTCGATCCTCAAGCTCGCCGACCAGTATCTTGAATTCGTCGAGCAGGCCAAGCGGATGAACCTGGAGCTCGCCGCCGATTATTTGGTCATGGCGGCTTGGCTCGCCTATCTCAAATCGCGGTTGATCCTGCCGCAGCCGGAAACCAAGGAAGGCGAGCCCTCTGCCGACGAGATGGCCACCCGTCTGCGCTGGCGCTTGCAGCGGCTGGATGCCATGCGCGAAGTTGCTGCGCGCCTCATGGCCGGCGACCGGCTGGGGCGTGAGGTTTTTGCCCGCGGCATGCCCGAGCCGGTGAATGTTGTAAAGCTGAGGACCAACAAGGATTCCTTGTTTGACCTCTTGCAGGCCTATGCGGGCGAACGCGTCAAGAAATTGCGCGGCAAGAATTACCAGCTGAAGGCCTCGCCCGTGATGCTGATCGAGCAGGCGCGCGAGCGGCTGGAGCGGCTGCTGGGGAAGATTCCCGACTGGAATACCCTGTCGCAGCTCTTGCCCATCGACTGGACGGGGGGGCCCAGGCGCCGCTCGGCCACGGCCAGCATGTTCATGGCCTGTCTGGAAATGGCCCGGGACGGCCGCGTCGAACTACGCCAGTTGGCGCCGTTCGAGGAACTGTACATAAGGGACAATGCCAAAGAGGCATCAGCATGAATCGAGTTCTGCGTATGCAAGAAACACTTGCCGAAGCGATGGAAACCGCCGAAGTGCTGCCCATCAAGGAAGAGGCCGAACAGCCAGTGACAGAAGAGCCCGTAGCGGAAATGCCTGCGTTGGAGGCCTCCGAACAGCCAGAACCCACTGTCAACATGGAGCATCTCCGGATGACGGAGGCGCTGCTGTTTGCCGCCTCCGAGCCGCTGTCGCAGGACGCCCTCAAGGCTTCGCTGCCCGAAGGAGCCGACGTTGCCGGGCTCATTGCCGAGCTTCAGAAACTTTATGAGAAACGGGGCGTAACCCTCGTGCAAGTCGCAGAAAAATGGCAGTTCCGCACAGCGCCGGATCTGGCGTTCCTGTTACGCCGGGAGAAGCCGGAACAGAAGCGGCTGTCACGCGCGGCGATCGAAACCCTGGCTATCATCGCCTACCACCAGCCGGTCACCCGGGCGGAGATCGAGGATATTCGTGGCGTTATGCTGTCAAAAGGGACGCTCGACACCCTGATGGAAGTGGGCTGGGTCAAGATCCGCGGTCGCAAGCGCACGCCGGGCCGTCCGGTCACCTATGGAACGACGGAAGCCTTCCTCGTCCAGTTCGGTCTCGAGAACATCAGCCATCTACCCGGCATGGAAGAACTCAAGGCTGCCGGCTTCCTGGAGGCGGTTCCGCCTTCAGGACTCGATGTGCCGAGCCCGAGCGAGCAGTTGGCGGCTGACGAAGACCCCTATGAAGGGGAGGAAACCGCCGAACTGGCAACCGGCGGCGCCGATCCGTTCATGCCCGGTTCATCGGCCGAGTGACACTCTGACTTCCGACAGTTTTCAAACGGGCGCCGAAACGTAGCGTTTCGGCTTGCCTTGTTGGGAGTGGAGATGATGAGAGCGATTTCTGCCGTTGCCTGCGGGCTTGGTGTTGCCGCGATCGCGGTTTCGTCCGCTTACGCCCAGCCGCCGCAGCGCCCGCGACACGTTTGTATCCAGACGTCGAACATTGAGGGTATGTCCTATCCGGACAACAAGACCATTCTGTTCCGCATGAGCGGCGGTCCGGTGAAGGTCTGGCGCAACGACCTGCCGCGGGCCTGTCCCGGTCTGAAGTTCGAGCAAGGCATCGCCTGGACCATTTGGGGTGGTGAAGTCTGCTCCAACATGCAGGTATTCTATGTTCTGCGCCGGGGAACGCCCTGCATGCTGGGGACCTTCACGCCGGCCGAAATGCGGAAGGGATCCGGCCCAAGGCACTGATTGCGGATAGCCGTGCGTTTTGAGGGCCGGCCGTTCAGGAACGCCCGCTGGTCAGTCTTCCAGTTCCACCACCACCGCCTTGCCGTTTTCCAGGGCGATGGAAAGTTCACCTTTGCGCAGGGCCGTGGCGTCCTTGCCGAATACCTCGTTGCGCCAACCGGAGAGGGCGGCCACGCCGTCGTCGTCGCCGGCCGCCAGGCGCTCGATGTCGTCCGCATTGGCGATTAGCCGCGGTGCCACCCGCGCTTCCTCGGCGCGCAATCGCAGCAGCGTCTTCAACAAATCCACCGCCGCGGGCGAAGGATCGCGGCGGCGCTTGCGCCGCTCCGGCTCGGTCGGCAGGTCGGGCGGCTTGGCGTTCTTGCCCTCGGCAACGGCCTCGAGCAGGCTCTTTCCCATCTTGGAGGCTGCGAATCCCTTGGGCACCGCGCGGATTCGCTCCAGGGCCTCGCCGTCCTCTGGTGGATTGGCGGCGATCTCCAGCAGCACTTCATCCTTCAACACGCGGTTGCGCGGCACGTCGCGCGTCTGCGCTTCGCGTTCGCGCCATTCGGCTGCGGCAGCCAGAACGGTGAGGAATCGCTTGTTGCCGGTCCTCGGGCGCAGCCGCTTCCAGGCCTGCGTGGGATCGAGTGCATACAGCTCCTGGCTCTTGAGCGCCGCGATCTCCTCGGCCACCCAGCTTTCGCGCTTGGTGCGTGCCAGTTCGGTGGCGAGCTTGTCGTAGATGATGCGCAGATGCGTGACGTCGGCCAGGGCGTATTCCAACTGGCGCTTGGTCAATGGCCGCCGTGCCCAGTCGGTGAAACGCGCCGACTTGTCGACCTCGGCATGTGCCAGCTTGCGTGCCAGCGTCTCATAGGAGGCCGCCTCGCCGAAGCCGCACACCATGGCCACGATCTGGGTGTCGAACAGCGGATCGGGGATCACACGGCCCTTGTGCCAGAAGATCTCGATGTCCTGCCGCCCCGCGTGCAGCACTTTGACGATCTTCGGGTTCTTGATCAGCTCGAAGAAGGGAGAGAGGTCGATATTCTCCGCCAGTGGATCGATGATCGCCGCCACTCCGGGGCCGGCGATCTGCAACAGGCAAAGCTTCGGCCAGTAGGTCGAATCCCGCATGAATTCGGTGTCGAGGGCGAGGTAGGGCGCCGTGTTCAGCTCTTTGGCCAGGGCCTTGAGGTCGGCGGTGGTTTCAATGATCCGCATTCTGATCTGATAGCGGATTCGCAGGCGTCTCGCGCCAGATTTAATGCCCGCGTGGCGCTCTGTTGCACCACCCGGTGAGAGATGTCCGCGCCGCAGCGCTCTGCACAACCCGATACAGGGATGCCAAATGGGCGCTATCCAGCCTCGGGCCTCAATATCGAGTGGGGGGTGACGGACTATCTACTCTTTGTTGATGGGGGAGGAAAATTATCCGAAACGATCGCAGGATGCCGCCGAACTTCGGTCGCGATAACTCTGAGACTGGAGCAGGAATAAAGTCATGTACATATGGGGTTGGCAAGCTGCCGGACGCCCAGGGGCGTCCGGCTTCAGCGTCAAGCGATTGCATCCCCGTCGGACCGTTTCGCCTTGCGGCGCCGCGCCGACGCCACAAAGACACCGGCCAGCCCCGCACCGAACAGCGAGATCGTCAGAGGTTCCGGAATATACAGCTCGGCGATCCAGGTGCCCCAGCGCGAGTAGCTGGTCGAGCTCTCATAGGGATTGGCATACTCGCCGATGACCCAGAAATAGTACGGGTTGTTGGGATCGACGGTCACCTGCGCATAGTCACCCCAGCGCTGGGGGCCGGAGGCCGCGGCGGTTTCGACGCTGCCGTTATGATAGTCGCCGATCGGGCTGACATGGAGCAGGGTCACGTTGCGCGGCGCGATTGCGCCGTTTCCACCCGCGACCTGATCGAACACTTCCGCGAAGATGCTGATGTTTCCAGTCGTCGGATCGGTGCCGGAGCGGTTATAGGAAATCACCACTTGGCCGTTTTTGTTTACGACGATGGTGCCCTGGTAATAGTCGTAACCGTCGCCGTTGTCGCCGATCATGCCCTCCTGGATGACCGTCTGCGTCGCGGCGTCGATCACGTACCATTGGATGGCCGTGTGATCGGTGCCTGTTGGGGTGATGGTATGCACGGCGTAAATCTTGCCGTTCCACTCCCAGGCGGCGCTCGAAATGCGGTCGTCGAGCGTGTCGATGTTACGGGTGCCATCCGGTTGGCGGGCATAGTTGTTAGGGTCGTATGGCGTCGTATCAAGAGGAACCGATGGGGTTTGAGTGGCTCCTGAAGTTCCTGGGTTGTTGATGTCGTAGGTCACCAGTCCATAGTTCAGCAAACCGGCGGCGACGATCTTTCCGCTGTCCGTGCCATTCA
>JBJKRM010000194.1:0-3153 GCA_046704685.1 Rhizomicrobium sp. | reverse complement strand
CCGCCGCCAGCACGGCGCGCTTCAACTCCTCGTGGTTTTCGGCGTGGCCGTCATCGAGCACCTGGATGTGCAGTTTGTCGCGTGGCCAATCGAGACGGGCCGCTGCGGCCGCGACGCGTAGTGCCAGCGCGCCCTCGTTGCGCACGGGAAGCTGCACCACGACATCGGGAAGGGCCTCATCGGGCAGCACGGGACGGCGTGGGGATTTGGCTGGGCGGGTGATCCGCAGGAATCCCAACATCACGAGTTGGGCGGTGAGCAGAGCCAAGAGCAGCAGAACGACGGCAAGGCCGCACTGCAGAATCAGCGACAGGTCTGACATGGTCCCCCATTACCGGTCTGCCGCCTGCTTGGCGGTCATGCACGCGGTGAATTTGTTACGCAAAGGCCTAATTCGCAAGAGCCCGGCGCGCTCTATAGCCCAACGTCCCCTTGATATCGAATCGCAAAGGGGAGGCGAATGGTGCCACCACCGCGGTTTCTGCGGCAAAGGGCTGCAGATCGCGCCCCAATTGCCTTAATCGAGAGTCCGGCGGAACCTCAGCGCCGCGATCGTCCCTGCGGCGAACAAAAAGAGAATCATCGGCCAGACGTCCGGCCAGACCTCCGCCAGGCCGTTGCCTTTGAGCAGGATGCCCCGGACGATTCGCAGGAAATGGGTGATGGGCAGAGCCTCGCCGATCCATTGCGCCCATTGGGGCATACCGTGGAAGGGAAAGATGAAACCCGACAGCATGATCGACGGCAGGAAGAAGAAGAACGCCATCTGCATCGCCTGCATCTGGTTGGAGGCGACGGTGGAAATGGTGTAGCCGACGCCCAGCAGCGCGGTGATGAAGATCAGGCCGCAGGCCGCCAGCAGGCCCAGCGATCCGATCATCGGCACGTGGAACACGAACTTGGCGAGGCAGAGAACCAGCGTAGCCTGGAAGGCACCGACGAAGATGTTGGGTGTGATCTTCCCAGCCATGATCTCGACCGGTCGCGACGGCATCGCCAGCAGATTTTCATAGGTGCCGCGTTCGCGCTCGCGGGTCAGGGCTATGGCGGTGGCCAGCACCATGGTCATGGTGAGGATGACGCCCAGAAGGCCGGGCACGATGTTGTACTGGGTGTTGGCTTCCGGGTTGTAGAGGTTGTGCACCACCACGTTGAAAGGAGCCGGTTGTGTCGCGCGGATCGCCAGCGGTCCGACCAGATCGTTGCGCAACGCCGTCACCGCCAGATTGGGGATCGCAGCCAGGGCGTAGGAACCTGCGGCCGGATCGGTGGCGTCCGCTTCTACCAGAAGGTTCGGTTTGGCGCCGCGTACCAGATCGCGCGAGAAGTTGACGGGAATCTCTATGGCGAAAGAGGCGCTGCCCTCGGCCAGCATGCGGCGTGCTTCGGCTGGCGAGTTGGTCGCCTTGACGATGTCGAAGTAGCTGGAGTTGTTCAGCGCCGCGACGATGGAATCGGCGAACGGCCCGGGATCGGAGATCGACACCACTGTTGCCAGGTGGCGCGGCACCATGTTGATGGCATAGCCGAAGATGAAGAGCTGCATCACCGGGATGCCGATCAAGAGGCCGAGGGTCATGCGGTCCCGGCGCATCTGAATGAGCTCTTTGCCGAGAATGGCCAGGAAACGGTGGATGGTGAAGCGGTAGCCGTTCATGCCGCGCCTCCCGCGGTCGATTCCTGCAGCTGGATGAAGACGTCTTCCAGGCTTGGCGGTGTTTCGCGGATGATGAGCGAGGCGTCGCTGCGATAGGGCGTCAGCGCCTTCTCCAGAAGTTCGCGGTCATAGCCGGAAACATGCAGAAGGGCGCCGAAGAAGGCGACGAACACCACGCCCGGCAGTCCGCGCAGCTTGTCCGCCAAGTGGCGGGCGCCTTCGCCTTCGATGGTGAAGGTGATGAGGCCGGAACGCTTGATGATCTCCTGCACCGGGCCTTGCGCCACCTTGTCGCCATAGCTGATGAAGACGATCTGATCGCAGCGCTCGGCTTCGTCCATGTAATGGGTGGAAACCAGGACGGTGATGCCTTCGCTGGAAAGCTTGTGGATCTCGTTCCAGAAATCGCGGCGCGCCTTGGGATCGACGCCGGCGGTGGGTTCGTCGAGCAGCAAGAGGCGCGGCGAATGCAGGGTGCAGGCGGCGAGCGCCATGCGCTGTTTCCAGCCGCCGGAGAGTTCGCCCGCCAGCTGCTTCTGGCGCGAGGAAAGCCCCAGCTTTTCCAACGTGTCGTCGACCAGCTTGCGTCGCTGTGGCAGGCCATAGACCCGCGCCACGAAATCCAGATTCTCGCGGATCGAAAGATCCTCCCAGAAGCTGAACTTCTGGGTCATGTAGCCGGTCTCGCGCTTGATGATCTCCGGCTGCGTGCGGAAGTCGTAGCCCAGGCAGGTGCCTTCGCCGGCATCGGCGTTGAGCAGCCCGCACAGCATGCGGATGGTGGTGGTCTTGCCCGATCCGTTGGGCCCCAAAAATCCCCACACCTGGCCTTCCGGCACCGCGATGTCGATGCCGTTCACCGCAGTCTTTTTGCCGAATCGCTTGGTCAGTCCGTGGACGTCGATGGCATACCCCGGCGAGCCACCAGGGTTGGCGTGGCGGCGGGTGGCGAGCCGGGAGGAAGAGGCGTTCATCACATGCTCACAATGGATCGACATCGACGGGTTGGCCGGGATTGAGTTTGAGGCCGCCGGGAGCGCGCGCCTCCACCTTGAACACCAACTGCTTGCGGCTTTGGTTGGAGAAGATCACCGGCGGGGTGTACTCCTCTTGGCTGGCGATGAAGCTGATGGTCGCTGTGATGTTGTCGGCGCAGCCGTCGCAATGGATCTTCACCTTCTGCCCGAGATGGATGCGGCTGAACTGGTCCTCCGGCACGAAGAAGCGCACATAGATGTTCTTGGGCGGCAGGATCGACACCACCGGCACGCTGGCCTGCACGAACTCGCCGGTGCGGTAATAGACATCCTGCACCCGGCCGGTGGTCAGCGAGGCGATGCGGCGCTGCGACAGCTGATAGGTGGCATTGGCCAGGGCGGCGCGCGCCTGGTTCTCATTGGCCTTGATCTGTTCGATCTGCGCCTCGGCCGCCTCGTAAGCCGATTTGGCCTGATCGTAGAGCTGGCGTGAGGTGGCGTTGGTGCGCACCAGTCCCT
>JBJKRM010000193.1:0-3221 GCA_046704685.1 Rhizomicrobium sp. | reverse complement strand
CTTGTTCTGCTCGCGCTCCAGCTGCTCCTCGCGGGCCGAGGTGGCGACGAGGCGATGCAGCAACTCGGCGGCCTGCCGCGCCAGCGTCTCAGAAGTGCTTTTCGCGACGTCGACCGCGGGCTTTTCCCGGGCGATTTCGCTGGACAGATCGCGGTACTGCTGTTCCGTGGAAGGCTGCTGGAGCACCTTGTCGAGCGGAACGGCGTGCGACATGTCGATGCCGCCGCCGGAAGGCGGAGGCGGTTTGTTTGCAGGCCTTACAGTTTCAGGCCTGGGGCGCGGCACCGGCGGCGTCGCGACGGCCGCCCCGCAGAGGCACAGGGCGCTCGCCAGCGCGACGGCCGCGCGCCAAGCGCCGGCATGATGCGCCGGACTGCGGTCGACCGGTGTTGCCACTATCGACCGCACTTTTCCGGGCGGTGCGTCATGCCTTCTTGGTCTGCGCCTTGACAGCGTTGATGCGCCGCTCAAGTTCTGCCGGATCTCCCAGGTATTTCGCGTCTGCGGCCTTCCAATCCGCGGTGAGACGATAGGCCCTCGGAATGCCGGTCGGCAAATCGACCTCAACGATATCCTTGTCGCTGATGCCTTCCAGATACTTCATCAAGGCACGCAGGGAATTGCCGTGGGCAGCGATGATCACCCGCTTGCCGGCCTTCAGATCGGGAATGATCGCCTCTTCCCAATAGGGCAGAACACGCTCCAGGACCGTCTTCAGGCTCTCGCATTTCGGCAGCTCAGCCGGGTCGACATCCTTGTAGCGGCGGTCATGACCGGGAAAATCCGGCGAGGAGGCTTCCACCGGCGGCGGCGGGGTGTCGTAGGAGCGGCGCCAGACCTTCACCTGGGCTTCGCCGAACTTCTCGACCGCCTCGAGCTTGTTGGAGCCCTGCAAGGCGCCGTAATGGCGCTCGTTGAGGCGCCAGTGCTTCTTCACCGGCAGCCAGACGCAATCCATCTCGTCCAGCGCCAAGTAGAGTGTCTGGTTGGCGCGGGTCAGCAGCGAGCAATGGGCGATGTCGAATTCGAAACCGTCCTGTTTCATGGTCCGGCCGGCGGCGCGCGCCTCGGTGGTGCCTTTTTCGCTGAGGCGGCAATCGCGCCAGCCGGTGAACAGGTTGAGCTTGTTCCACTCGCTCTCGCCGTGCCGCACGATGACCAGCTGGTAATCCTGGTACTGTCCCATTGATGCTCGTCCGTATGTTTCGCGGCTCTTTTAGCGCCTGTCCCGGCGATGAGAAGGGCCTTGTCGACGAGCGGTTCGCCGCATCAGCCGGTTCCACCCGCCCGGCCGCAGGTATGCGGCCGGAGCATCCGCTTCGGCCGCGGCACCCGTGTTACGGGTATGTCAATGGAAGCCGATGGCCATCGCCTTCTGCTGCCAGGCGACGCAATCCCGATAGGTCCGCCGATAGATCTTTTGTTGCATCGGCTCCGAGAAACCATTGGCCGCGGCATCGCCGGTACGGATTCGCGCTGTGGTTGCGCAGCCCGGGTCACGCGCATGATTGGTACTTGCGAGTGTGTCTGATGTGCATGCACCGAGGGCAACTAATGCAAGGAAAGCTACCAGAATCGATAACATAGCGGGTCCCCATCCCCTAAGGTAAGCAATCTTTTTGCTATCGCTGTAGCCTCTTAATTGCAAGAGCACCTAGGTTGTTCCCCGTCCCCGCCATGGGCTGCCAAAATTGCCGGGACAATCCTGCCGGGCGGGCGGGATGGCTCTGGGCAAACAGCGGAAAATGCTGAGAAAATGGCGATTCTGCCGCGGCATGAAACTGGCATGGATGGAACCGAAAAACCGGTTCGAGCCCATGCTGCTGAAGAAAATCATCGCCGTGGCCGTCTTCTTGACCCTCGTGGTTGAGCCAGCCTGCGCCCTGTCGCGTGTCAAAGACCTCATCGACGTGGAAGGCATCCGCGACAATATGCTGGTCGGTTACGGCCTGGTCGTCGGCCTCAACGGCACGGGCGACTCCTTGAAGAACGCCCCGTTCACGCAGCAATCCATCCAGACCATGCTCGAGCGCCTCGGCGTCAACACCCGCGGCACCACGATGCAGACCAAGAACACCGCCGCGGTGATGGTGACGGCCAGCCTGCCCGCCTTTGCTGCGTCGGGCACGCGATTCGACGTCTCGGTCAGCGCCATGGGCGATGCCAAATCGCTGCAGGGCGGCACGCTGCTGGTCACCACCCTGTTCGGCGCCGACGGCCAGATCTACGCCCTGGCGCAAGGACCGGTCGCCATCGGCGGCTTCTCGGCAAAGGGCGACGCGGCGAGCGTGACGCGCGGGGTTCCCACCGCCGGGCGCATCGCCAACGGCGCCATTGTCGAACGCGAGGTCGGGTTCAAGCTGTCTTCCGAGCACACCCTCAAGCTGTCGCTGCACAATCCTGACCTGACCACCGCCACCCACATCGCCCAGACGATCGACGCCTATATCGGAAGCAACGTCGCCACGCCGACCGATCCGGCCACCGTGCGCCTCACCGTGCCGAAGAACTACCAGGGCGGCGTGGTGGGTCTGCTCACCAATATCGAGCAGTTGAGGGTCAGCACCGACACGCCGGCGCGCGTTGTGATCAACGAAGCCACGGGCGTCATCGTCATGGGCGCCAATGTGCGGATCTCCACCGTCGCCATCGCCCAGGGCAACCTCACTATCCGGGTCGGCGAGACGCCGGAAGTGAGCCAGCCCGGCCCGTTCTCGAACGGCACGACGCAGACCGTGCCGCGCACCAGCATCGATGTCCAAGAAGGCAAAGGCAAGATGGTCGTGCTGAAGGAAGGCGTAGCCCTGCAGAGTCTGGTCGACGGCCTCAATGCCCTCGGCGTCGGTCCGCGCGACATCATCTCCATCCTGCAGGCCATCAAGGCCGCCGGCGCCCTGCAGGCCCAGATCGAGGTGATCGGATGAGCCCGGATATCGCCAATGCCATGACCATCGCCCGCTCGGCTCCGATCAGCGCGCCATCGGCAACCTCCAATCCCAAAGCGGCCCGCGAGGCGGCGCAGAAATTCGAAGCCGTCTTCGTCTCCCAGATGCTGAGCCAGATGTACCAAGGCATTCCCACCAACGGGCCGTTCGGCGGCGGCCAAGGCGAAGCCATGTTCCGCTCGCTGATGCTGGACGAATACGGCAAGCAGATCGCCGCCCAGGACGGCATCGGCATTGCCGACGCCGTCACCAGAGAGCTTCTCAAGCACCAGGAAG
>JBJKRM010000192.1:0-6058 GCA_046704685.1 Rhizomicrobium sp. | reverse complement strand
TTCTACCACAATGCCTCTGGCCTGCCGGACAACCTGCAGATCACCACGGCGACCGATCTCGCCATCCTAGCGCGGCATCTGGCCTACGATTTCCCGCAATACTTCCACTATTTCGCCACGCCAGCCTTCAACTACAAGGGTACCGAGTACGTCACCCACGACAACCTGATCGGCCGCTATCGCGGCGCCGACGGCATGAAGACCGGATACACGGCGGCGTCCGGCTTCAACCTGGTGTCGTCTGTGGTGCGCAATGGTGTGCACATCATCGGCATCGTGATGGGCGGCCGCACGGCCAGGAGGCGCGATCACGAGATGATGCGCCTGCTCAACAACACCTTTGCCGCCATCAAACACAACCCGTCGATGGTGGCGCGCGCTCAGGTGCCCTGGCAGGTGGCGGTGAACACCACGCCGAACCCGATCCTGGCCGCTTCGGAGCAGGCGCTTGCAGCCCCGACCGGTCCGCTGACCGCCGGCGATGACGAGGACACCGCCGAGCGCCGCACCGATGTGGACGACGGGCAGGATTATGACAACGACGCCGATCCCGCGCTGGCCATGCTGCAGCCGAGACCGCCCGTCACCGCCGCCTTACCCCAGCCGGCAAACCGGCGGGCGGCACCTGTGGTGACCCCGCAGCGGCACTACGCTCCCCCGGTTGCCGTAGCGTCATACCAGCCGCAGGCAACGGCCGCGCTGCCGCCCAAACCGACCATGCGTCCGGTGATCCTCAGCGGCGAAGGCGACATCAGCATGCCCCGTACCGCGATCGGGTTGCATGACTGGACCATCCAGATCGGCGCCTTTGCCGATCTCAATCTGGCCCGTGCCCAACTGGCCGCCTATGCGGAGAAGTCGATGGACGTGCTGGGACAAGCCCAGCGCATCGTGGTGCCGTTCCAGTCGGTGGACGGCCAGACGCTGTATCGCGCCCGCTTCGGCCCCTTCGTGGAGCGGGAGGCACGCCAGATTTGCGCCCGGCTGACCGAGCGCGGACAGACCTGCTTCGCGGCAATCTCCACGCGCTGATGATGCCGGCCGGAGCCGCCGCGGTACCGTTCTAGCGACGTTTCTGGAACACCGCCGGGGACACCTGATGCAGGTCCAGCCCAGCCGCCACCATGGATTCCGAGTGGCCGAGGAAAAGATAGCCGCCCACGCGAAGATGTTTGGCAAGCTGCCGGGTGACACGATGCTGCCCCGCCTTGTCGAAATAGATGAGGACATTGCGCAGGAAGATCGCGTCGACGTCCGTGTCGACGTGATAGGTGTCGTCCATCAGGTTCATCTGCTCGAAACGCACCAGCTGCCGTAGTTCGGGAACGATACGTCCATCCCGCCGCCCGCCGCGCGCGCGCATCACATAGCGGCCGGCATAGGCCGACGGAATTTGCCCGATCATCTCCTGGGAATAGACCGCCCGACGCCCCTCCTCCAGCACCCTGGTACAGATATCAGTCGCCAGGATGGCGAAGCGGAAGTCATGTGACTGCGCCATTTCGGACAACACCATGGCGATGGTGTAGGGCTCGGCGCCGTTGGAACAGGCGGCACTCCAGACCTTGAAGACACGGTTGTTGCTCCGGCGAGCCTTCAGCAGACCGGGCAGCAGGCGCTGCAAACAGTCGAAGTGATCCGGCTCGCGGAAGAAATCCGTCTTGTTGGTGGTCAACGCGTCGACGAGATGGGGGAACTCGGCCTCGAAACCGCCACCCTTCAAGAGATAGCGGCAATAGTCATCAAGGCTGCGGCGACCGCAGACCCGCGCCCGCTTGCGCATGCGCCCTTCCACCATGTGCTTCTTGGTGAGTGGCAGCTGGATTCCTGAAAAGCGGCTCACCAACCGCGCGACATGCTGGTAGTTCAGCGAGGACAGGAGATCCTCTCCCCCGCCCTCGTCGGTCTTCGCATTGTTGTACGACACGAACGGCCTCTCCATGGCTGCCGGCCCGGACAAACCCAAGCCGGACGCCGTGCTCACGAGGACTGGCGTTTGTACTCGTCGTCGAGATTATCCCGCGCATCTGAGAGGTTAAGTTCAAAACCGCCCTTCATGGCTTTCGCCATATGCGGAGCGGCCTTGAGCAATGATTTGCGTAAACCGTCGGAGTGCCTGCTGGGGGTGGCAGGACGCTCCGATCGGTTCCCGTCTTCAGCCAGACGGAAGTAGGAAACTGTGCTCTGCAGCTGCTCGGCCTGTCCGGCCAGTTCCTCGGAAGTAGAGGACATTTCTTCCGCCGCCGCACTGTTCTGCTGCGTGACCTTGTCGAGTTGCTGAATCGCGGTATTGATCTGGCCGGCTCCGAGATTCTGCTCGCGAGCCGCCGCCGAGATCTCGGCCACCAGCTCGGCTGTGCGCTTGATGTCGGGAACCAGCTTGACGAGCATCTCGCCAGCCGTGTTCGCCGCCTTGACGGTGTCGCTGGACAGGCCCGAAATCTCTGCCGCCGCCGCTTGGCTGCGTTCGGCAAGCTTACGCACCTCGGCCGCAACCACGGCAAACCCCTTGCCGTGTTCGCCGGCACGCGCCGCTTCCACGGCCGCATTCAGCGCCAAAAGATCAGTCTGGCGCGCGATCTCCTGAACGATCAGTATCTTCTCGGCGATGGTCTGCATCGCACCGACCGCCTTGGTGACGGCATCACCGCTGGTCTGCGCGTTCTGAGCGGACTCGCGCGCGATCTTCTCGGTCTCGCTAGCATTTTCCGCACTTTGCTTGATGTTGGCGGCCATCTCCTCCATCGAAGCGGATGCTTCTTCGGTCGAGGAGGCCTGCTCGGTGGCGCCCTGCGACAACTGCTCGGCGCCTGCCGCAAGTTCCTGGCTGCCCTTAGAGACGTTCCCGGCCGCCGTCATGGCGTCGGCAACAACGTCGCGCAGCTTTTCGACCATGCTCTTCAGCGCAAGGCCCAGAGCGTCGCGGTCGGACGCCGGCTTGGCCTCGACGGTTAGATCACCCGCAGCGATCTTGTTGGCTACGGCGGCCGTGGCCCGGAGGTTGGCGACCATGCGCTCCAGCGACTTGCCGAGGACGTCCTTTTCCGACAGCCGTTTCGGCTCCACCGAGTGATCGCCCTCCCCGATCTTGTCCGCAAGATTGGATGTTGTGCGCAGCGTTCCGATCATGACATTGACGGTTTCCACCACATCTTTGATCTCGTCGTTGGCCGATACCTTGACCTGCTGGTCAAGGTCACCGATGGAAACGGCCTCCGCCAGCGTCTGGATCTTGCGCAGGCCCCTGCTGATCAGCAGCATCACCCAGATTGCGGCCCCCAGCGCGATCGCAACAGACAGCGCGAGCAGCACCGTCAACTCCAGCTTGGCGCCATTATAAATCCGGCTTGTATCCGCCTTGTCCTGCTCGAGCTTGCGGTTGTTCGCATCAACCACCCTCTGCAGATCCGCGTCGGCTGCCCGCCGTGCCGATGCTGCATCTCCAGAAAGGATACCGGCGGCCTCATCGTCCTTATTGGCCAGTGCCAGCGTCCTCACCTGGGCAACATGCTGCATATACTCGTCGAAGCTGGTGGAAAAACGGTCGACCAGCGCCTTGCCGTCACCGTTCGATATGCCGCGGAGTTTCGCCACACCAGCCTTCACCGCGGCGGCCTTGTCGTCGATCGCCTTGTTTGCCACCGCAGTCGATGCCGCATCATTCTTCAAAATGAGATTGCGCACATTTTCGGCGAGTTTCAGGTAGTCGGCCCGGATCTCCCCAGAGAGTTCTATACGTGCCACGCTGTGGTTCACGGCCGAGTCAAAATCGCTCTTGACGTTGCCGAGCTTCTGTATGCCGGCCAGCATTCCCACCGCCGAAAGAACCAGAACAACCGCAAACGCGGCGCCCAGCTTCAGCTTCAGCGTTACCCTCATCTCAACCCTCCCGGCGGCGATAAAATCTACTTTTGATAGAATTCGTCGGAAAATTCGCCACGACATTGTCAGTGCGGCGTTGAAATGCGCATTAAGCAGAACACCCAACGTTTCATCCGTTTGGATGTCGGTAGTTGTCCTGATTGCAGGCGTGCACCTCTACGTTGATAGAAAAACAATCATTTCACCGTATGCACATGGCAACCGTGGAGTGTGCGTTTGTCTATCGCTGTCCAGGTCCAACCGACATTCGATAACTTGGCTGCATTCAGCGAGGCCGTCGGGCTGATCTATGAAGCGCGCCTGGATCCGGCGCGCGTCCCCGAGGTTTCGCAAGCGATCCAGCGCCTGCTAGCAGCAGATGAAATCGCAATCTGCCGCGCCCCACCAGAAACCGCCGTTGAGTTCCACAAACGCACCAACGGCAGAATGCTATGCCTCGACGTTCCGGGCAAACAGGGCGCATGGGCGCGCCTCATCGTGCGACGCAACGGCGACAAACCACCTTTCAGTGACGAAGATGTATCGATCCTGTCGCAGTTGCGATCTCACCTGGAGCGGGCGGAATGGCTGGCATGCCTGCTGCCTCATGGCGTCCTAGGCGCTCTCGCCAGCGACACTTTCGTCTCCCTCATGAGCAAGGGATTGCTTGTTGCGACCATGGCCGGTGAGGTTTTGTGGTGCAATCCGGCGGCAGGCGCCATTCTGGCCACTGGAGAAGGCCTCTCCTGTGTCAACAACCGTCTGCGCGCCGGCCGCGTTTTCGAGACCTCCAACCTCAAGCAATTGCTGCACACCGCAGCGGAGGGAGGACGAGCCGTGATGCTGATCGGCCGCCGCGACGACAAGCACCCACTTGGCCTCGTTGCGTCCCGACTGTCGGAGCCGACCCCCGGCCAGCCGATCGGTCCCCTGCTGTTGATTGCCGTAAAGGAGATGGAGCGCGAAATCGATTTGCTGGCCGACAGGCTGGGAGAGTTATTCGGCCTGACGGCGGCGGAGGAGCGACTTGCCATCCTGCTGTTGAACGGCCACACCCTGCAGAGCGCTGCCAGTGCCTCGAACAAGACGCTGGCAACGGTGAAGACGCAGCTCCACAGCCTGTTGAAGAAGACCGGTGCCCGCGGCCAATCGGAACTGATCAGTGTGCTCTTGTCACTGCCCAGCCTGATCTAAACAGCACCAACGCAGCCTCTCCAGGGCGTCACATCTGCCCCCGGCTCTTCGAGTCCGAGACCTGGTGTCGTAACGATTTCCCTCGGACAGGTTCTTGGCGTGTCAAGTTCACTGACATATGCAGCCCTCCATGTCATGTTTACTTGTCAATTTGGCAAGGACGTACGACATGCGCTTTTCACGATTGGGCTATTGGGGACCATCGGTGGCAGCCATCGGGCTTGTCTTGTTGATTTTACCACTCATTCACCTCGCGTTTCCGGGCGGCCCCACACCGGCCAAAGCCATTGCCGCAGGTGTGCTGGCGGCTGTCGATATCGTGATCGCTCTGTTTTCGTACCGGAGCGCCGATGAAATCATCATGGGCACGCACAAGACCGCATGGTTCTGGGACAGCATGGCGGCCTGCTGCGTCCTTGCCCCGCTAACAATTGTGATGTCCTCGAGACTGATCCCCGTCCCCATGCTTCTTCCCAGGCATCAGATCGGTCCCGGAGACTATTTCGTCGAGGGTATGCTTTGCGTGCTGCTGCTTGAAGTGGCCGGCTTCTTCGCAGTCATGACCTATCACCAGATCAGACGTGCACGGTCGTGAAGAACCGCCTTCGCGTGCTGCGCGCTGAAAAGGGCTGGAGCCAGGCTGAACTGGCCGAACGCCTGCAGGTCGCCCGCCAGAGCTTCAACGCCATCGAGACAGGCAAGTTCGATCCTTCGCTGCCCCTCGCCTTCCGCATCGCCCGGCTGTTCGGGCCGCGCATGGAAGAGATCTTCGAAGACGAAACCCTGGCCTGATCCCCGAGGAGAGCATGAACGAAACGGCTGACATCGCCGATGAGACGCGGCCAACGAAAGCGGTTCGCTTGCGCGATGTCCTGATGGCCATTCAGACATGGTTTGCGGCGGATGCCGTGGCCGGCCTGTGTCATGCCATGTAGTGATCAACGTTACGTCGTTCTGCCAGGCGTTTGCGTTTCCGGGATTGCACCCGTGACCACCTAACAAA
>JBJKRM010000191.1:0-5381 GCA_046704685.1 Rhizomicrobium sp. | reverse complement strand
CATCTTCTCGGTGCAGGACACCGACGGCGGCCCCTTTGGCGACGCGGCGCGTGTTCAGCGGCTGAAGCAGACCATCCTCAAGATCGTGCGCGGCGAAGCGGTGCCGCGCGCCCTCTTCGCCAAGCGCGCCCGCGCCACGGTGATTCCGACGCCGAGCCGGGTCAATTTCGACAACGAGGCCTCGCATACCTCGACCGTGCTGGAGGTGCGCGGCCCCGACCGCGTCGGCTTCCTCTATGACGTGGCGACGGCGCTGTTCGAATCCGGCCTGTCGATCTCCTCGGCGATGATCGCCACTTATGGCGAACGCGTGGTGGACGTCTTCTATGTGCGCGACGGCTTCGGTCACAAGATCGTCCATCCCGATCGCCTGAAAGCGATCGAAGCCCGCCTGCTCACGGCGGTGCAGGGAGACGAGACCGAGAACGCCTGAACCGGCGGGTTTCAAACCTTCGCATGCGCGCTGCTCGGTGGGCGTCCGCAAGGCCACAGCTTGCGGCTGCCCTCGCTTCGCGGCATAACCCCCGGCACCAACGACTTTTCTCCCCACGTCCACGGGGGAAAACAGGCAGGACCGTTCATGAACACCGCGCACAAGCCTCTCGTCTTTTCCGGCATGCAGCCGACCAACACGCTGCACCTGGGCAACTATCTGGGCGCGCTCAAGAACTGGGTGAAGCTGCAAGATGAGATGCCCTGCATCTATTGCGTGGTGGACATGCACGCCATCACCCAGGATGTCGGCTACGCCCATCCCCAGGAACTCACCCAGGCCACGCGCGAAGTCGCGGCGGCCTACATCGCCTCGGGCGTGGATCCCAAGCGCTCGATCCTGTTCAACCAGAGCCAGGTGCCGGCGCATGCCGAACTGGCGTGGATGTTCAACTGCGTGGCGCGGCTGGGCTGGATGGACCGTATGACCCAGTTCAAGGAGAAGACTGGCAAGCACAAGGAGCGCGCTTCGGTCGGTCTCTACACCTATCCGGCCCTGATGGCCTCCGACATCCTGGTCTACAAGGCCACGCATGTGCCGGTGGGCGAGGACCAGAAGCAGCATGTCGAGTTGACGCGCGACATCGCCCAGAAGTTCAACAACGACTTCAACGTGCCCGATTTCTTCCCGCTGCCCGAGCCGGTGATCACCGGGACGGCGACGCGCGTCATGAGCCTGCGTGACGGCGCCAAGAAGATGTCGAAGTCGGACGACAGCGATTATTCGCGCATCAACCTCACCGACGATTCCGAAGCGATCGCGCAGAAGATTCGCAAGGCGCGCACCGATCCCAATCCGCTGCCCGACAGCGAGAAGGGGCTGGAAGGCCGCCCGGAGGCGGAGAACCTGATCAACATCTATGCCGCGCTCAGTGACGAGCCGCGGGCGACGGTGATCGCGCGCTATGCCGGACAGCAATTCTCCGGCTTCAAGAGCGAACTGGCGGACCTGGCGGTCGCCAAGCTGGCACCGATCCATGCGGAGATGCGGCGTTTGCTTGCCGACCCGGCGGAAATTGACCGCATCCTGGCCGGCGGCGCCGCGCGCGCCAGCGCGATAGCGCAACCTATTCTGAACGATGTGAAGAAACGCATCGGCTTCGTCGCCTGACGGTCCCGGCCTGGTGGAGCGGATTTGACATTCGCATCCCCGTTTGGCGCGAACACCGAAAGCGAATGCTGGAATCGGGCCACCAAAACCGCTGTGACGCAGCGGATGGCGCGATGCAGCAACACCCACCAAGTTATTGTTGCAAATGGATATTAGTAGCAATTTGAAATGTTGCGTTTCCCCCGAAATGGAGTAATTGTGGTTCGCGGATGGACCCAACAGCCAAGTCGAGATGCGATCTGGTCGCGGTCCTGGAAAATATAGCGCATCGTTTGGCTAGGGGAACTCAGTATTCGCGCGACGAAGCGCCTGCTGTTTATTTAGCTCCCCCTTGCCATCGATTGCACGAGCCATGACCGGGGATAGAACATGGCCACGGAAGACCTGCGTTTTCTCAGCGATGGAGCGGTGCGGTTTCTGGCGGCCGCGAGCGCGCGGCGCTGCTCGATCCAGAACGACTGGTCGAAAACCCAGGGCCGGTTGCAGGCGATGTGGCCGCGCAAGGGCCATACGGTCGTGGCGCTCATTCATGAAGGCGATCAAGGGCTGGACGCGGAGGACGCCACCGACGTCCTGTCGATCATCCAAACGCTGCAGCCGAAAACGCCGCTCGACATCATCCTGCATACCCATGGCGGCAGCGCCGCCGCGGCCAACCGCATTGCCGCGGCCCTGGTGGAGCGCCCGAACACCGCGGCCTTCGTGCCCTTCTACGCCGAATCCGCCGGCACCGAGGTGGCGCTGGCCACCGAGCAGATTTTTCTCGGCAAGGACGCCCATCTCAGCCCGATCGACATCCATATCGAGGGCACGCCGGCGCGCGATATCGTGCAACTCGCCAAGTCGATGGGCCCACGCGCCAGCGAAGGCTTGCAGCTCGCGGCTAAGGTTGCCCGGCGCGCCTTGCGCGACGAAGCCAAGACCATCGATGCCCTGATCCATGCCAACCACAAGCAGGCCAACCCCGCTCTGGCGAAGCGTCTGACCGGCGGCCGGTCTTATCACGGCGAGCTGATCCGCTTTGCGACTGCGAAAAAGCTCGGCATCGGCGTGGTGAGCGGCGTGCCGCAGCAGCTTTACGGCTTCATCGGACAGCGGCGTGCCCATTTGCGCCAGCTCCGGGAGCTCGACTCCCACATCAAATTCATCCACCGCCGCGAGCCGGAACCGGCTGCGCGCAAACCTTTGCAGGGAAAGCCGGATGCGAGTTAGGGTCTGATCCGTCGCGGAAGTTCGGGTGCGGTCCCCCCCGCCCTGCCTCCGCGCCGCCCCCCCAGAGCGCGAGGCGCTTCAATCGCGACGGATCAGGCTCTAAGCTTACCTCATGAGCAAAACCGTCCTCGTCACCGGCGGCGCCAAACGGCTTGGGCGCGCCATCGTCCTCGATCTGGCCCGGCACGGCTGGAACGTGGTGCTGCACTACAATTCGTCCGAAAAGGAAGCGCGCGCCACCTGCGCCGACGCCGCCACCATCGGCGCCAGGATCGCCATGCTCAAGGCCGATCTCGGCCGCGAAGAGGAGATGGCCGGCCTTGTGGCCTCCGCTGTCAAGGAGATGGGGCCGCTCTCGGCCCTCATCAACAGTGCCTCGCTGTTCGAGAACGATGACTGGTACAGCGTCTCGCGGGAAAGCTGGGACCGTCACATGGAGATCAATCTGCGCGCGCCGTTCGTCCTCAGCCAGGCATTCGCCCACCAGGTGCCGCGCGACGGCGAGGGCGCGATCGTCAACATCATCGACCAGCGGGTGTTGAAGCCGACGCCGCAATTCCTCTCCTACAGCCTGTCCAAGGCCGGTCTCAAATGGCTGACCACCACGCTGGCTCAGGCACTCGCTCCGCGGGTGCGCGTCAATGCGGTGGGGCCCGGCCCCACCATGATCAACGTCCGGCAAAGTCAGGCCGATTTCGCCCGCCAGCGCGAGGCGACGGTCTTGGGCCGCGGCGCCGAGCCTCAAGACGTCTGCGATGCGGTGCGCTATTTGTTGGAGGCCCCTGCCGTGACCGGACAGATGATCGCGGTGGATGGCGGGCAACATCTGATCTGGCAGACCCCGGATGTCGCCGTGAAGGAATAGAAGCGCAACCGGAAAAGTGCGAAGCGGTTTTCCGGCGAGTTGCGCGAGGATGACAGCATGACTTCTCCCACTGATCCTTTGCGGATCGCCGACGTCGATGCGCACATCCGCCATGTCTTCATCCGCAATCTCGAACTGGACGTCGAGATCGGCATCTACAGCCATGAAAAGGGCAAGACCCAGAAGGTCCGGCTCAATGTCGACATGGCGGTCGACGACGCGCCGGCGGTCGACGACAGGCTTGAATCCGTCGTCGACTACGGTGCCATCACGCGCAAGGTGCGCAAGCTGGTGGCCGGCGGGCATGTCGCCCTGGCCGAGACGCTGGCCGAGCGCGTCGCCGAGGTCTGCTTCGAAGACGCCCGCGTGCGCATGGTGCGGGTGCGGGTCGAAAAACTCGAAGCCCTCCGAGGTGCGGAATCGGCGGGTGTCGAGATCGAACGCAAGCGGCCGCGCTAACCGTTTGGCAACCATGGTGGCGGCTGCGGTTAAGGATCGAACCGCGCCCAAACGGCGATGCCGCAACGCAATCCGCCGGCGGTCTGGTTAACACAAAAAATCTGCATCCTGCGCACCGGTTCAGAGGTCCTTAAAACAGCCAATCTACAGTGAAGGCTGGGGAGGCTCCTCATGCAGCAGCCACCGAGCGATGACCGTACGAACCGGATCCTGTCCGGACAGCTGGACTTGTTGTTCCGCTCCAATGCCACGATCGTTGGCGGGTTCGGCGTTGCCGCTGTCGTCGCCATTCTCTTGTGGGGTTCCTATCCGCATGGCGTCCTGATCGCCTGGTTCGCTCTGGTCGCCGTGGTGGGGGCTGCCCGCTACCTCTATCATCGCCGCTTCCTGGAAAATCCCGATTGCACGATCTACTCGGCCAGGGCGTTCGCCATCGGCACCTTCGCGGCGGGATTGGTGTGGGGCTTGCTGTGCGCCGGTCTGGCGCTGTGGGGCACGCGCCAGGAATATCTGGTGATGAGCATCGTCGCCGCCGGCATGACCGCCGGGGCCATGGCGACCTTCGCGGCCTACATGCCGGCCTATCTCGCCTATGCGGGCGCCTTCACCATCCCGCTGGCCGCCGTCTCGCTGATGAACAGCGATCCTCTCATCACCGGCAACGGCGTCTTGGTCCTGCTTTACCTCGTCGTCATTTCCTTGACGGCCCGGCACAGCGGCGGGGTGATGAACCGCACCATCGAGCTGCAGGTCGACAACGCCATCCTGCAGCGCTCGCTGTCGCAGACCCGCATCGAGCGCGACCATGCCCAGGTCGACAAATGGTCGACCATGACCCAGCTGAGCCATGAGTTGCGCACGCCGCTCAATGCCATCCTCGGCTTTTCCGAGACCATGCATCAGGAGTTCTTCGGTCCGCTGGGCTCGCGTTACCGCGAATATGCCGGGCATGTCCATGAGAGCGGCCGCCATCTGTTGCGATTGACCGAGGAGCTGCTCGACCTGTCGCGCGGCGAATCCGGCGGCCTGCAGCTGCGCGAAACGCCGATCGACCTCGGCCAGCTGGTGCAGGATCTGGTGCGGCTGATGACCTCCGAAGCGCTGAAGTCGGGCTTGGCCCTGATGGCGAAGGTCCCGTCCGACCTGCCGCTGCTCAAAGGTGACGAGACCAAGGTCCGTCAGATGCTGCTCAACCTGATCGACAACGCCATCAAATTCACCCCGCCGGGCGGCCGCGTCGGG
>JBJKRM010000190.1:0-6817 GCA_046704685.1 Rhizomicrobium sp. | reverse complement strand
CGTTTTGCGATTCCGCCGGGTTCGACACCCGGGTTCCCGCGCCGAGGCGGGAATGACATTTTGGAGTAGAAAATGCCCCGTTCCCATTCCCGCCTCCACCACGGCCCGTCGCAACGACAGCTCCGCGTCGGCGAAATGCTGCGCCACGCCACGGTGTTTTGCGAGCCCTTGGGTGGCAAGGACGCCGACAAGATCATCGCGGCGCTCAACCGGCATAAGTCGTTCCTGCGTGGCGAGATGGGCCATGCCATTGCGCTGAAATTCACACCCGAGCTGCGCTTTGTCGAAGACACCTCCTTCGCCGAGGCGGAGAAGATTGAGCACATTCTGAAGTCGCCGCGCGTGCAGCAGGACTTAGCCAAGGGAAAGCCCCGCCGCGCTGCCGATTACGACGACGAGGATTGAACCGTGGGCCGCAGGAAGAAAGGCAATCCAGTCAACGGCTGGGTGGTGGTCGATAAGCCGCAGGGCATCACCTCTACCCAGGTCGTCGCGATCGTGCGCCGCGTGTTTGATGCCCAAAAAGCCGGACATGCCGGCACGCTGGATCCCATGGCGACTGGCGTCCTTGCCGTGGCCCTCGGCGAGGCGACCAAAACGGTCCCCTATGCCATGGACGCCGAGAAGACCTATGTTTTCACTGCCCGCTGGGGCGAGAGCCGTGATTCCGATGATGCCGAAGGGCGGGTCACCGGCGCTTCCGACAAGCGGCCCAGCCGGGCAGAGATCGAAGCCCTGCTGCCTCGGTTCATCGGCATGTTGACCCAGATTCCACCCGCCTACTCGGCTGTGAGGGTGGAGGGCGAGCGCGCCTATGACTTGGCCAGAGACGGAGAAGCCGTCGTGCTGGAGCCCCGAACAGTGTTCGTGCGGCAAGTGCGGCTGCTGGAAATCCTCGATCCGGGCCATGCCGTCTTCGAAATGCATTGTGGCAAAGGCACTTACGTCAGGGCCTGGGTACGGGATATGGGCCAGGCCCTGGGCTGCCTGGGGCATGTCTCGGACCTCAGAAGGACCAGGGTAGGCACATTTCGTGCAGACGAGGCGACCCCCCTGGAAACCCTCAAGGGTTTTATGCATAGTCCGGCCGCTTTTGAGCACTTGAGGCCTCTCTCGACCGCGCTGGACGGCATCCCGGCGCTGGCTGTGACGGGGCCGGATGCGGTTCGCTTGCGCAGCGGCAATCCGATCCTGATCCGCCCGGCCATGTTCGCCCGGATCACGGAGGCCGTTCCGGACGACGATCTTCAGGGGCTCACGGTCTTCTGCTCGACGGGCGAAGGCGAACCGGTGGCACTGGTCGCGTTCGAAGCCGGAGAGCTTAGGCCGTTCCGTGTTTTCAACTTTGGATGACCGAGGAATACCGACTGTGACCATCACTGCCGAACGCAAACAGGAACTGATCAAGGAATACGGTGCGAAGCCGGGTGATACCGGTTCTCCCGAAGTGCAGGTGGCCGTGCTCTCCGAGCGCATCGCCAACCTCACTGAGCATTTCAAGACGCACGCCAAGGACAACCATTCGCGCCGCGGCCTCATCAAGCTCGTGTCGCAACGCCGGCGTCTGCTCGATTACATCAAGGCCAACGACGTAAAACGCTATGATGGGCTCGTCGCCCGTCTGGGACTGAGGCGCTGACCGCGCTCTCCCCGTTGTACAAGTTGATGCTCCGCACGCGTCCCCAGCGGGGACGCGTACACCTGGATTCTTGAGGACTACTCAGGACAATGCCGCGCGGCAATCCGGCCACGCGGGAACGAAGGAAACTATCCGAAATGTTCAAAACAACTCGTGAGGAAATCGAATGGGGCGGGCGCAAGCTGACGCTTGAAACGGGTAGGATCGCCCGGCAAGCCGATGGCGCCGTTCTGGCAACCTATGGAGAGACTGTCGTTCTGGCGACTGTCGTTGGCGCCAGATCGCCCAAGCCCGGCGTCGACTTCTTTCCACTCACTGTCAATTACCAGGAAAAGTATTTCGCTGCCGGCAAGATTCCAGGCGGTTATTTCAAGCGGGAAGGCCGGCCCACCGAACGCGAGACGCTGATTTCCCGCCTCATCGACCGTCCGATTCGTCCCTTGTTTGCGGACGGCTACAAGAACGAAACCCAGGTGATCATCACCGTTCTCAGCCATGACCTCGAGAACGATCCCGACATCGTGGCGATGACCGCGGCCTCCGCGGCGCTGACCATCTCCGGCATTCCCTTCATGGGTCCGATTGGCGCGGCACGCGTCGGCTTCATCGACGGCGAATATGTGCTGAACACCGAGATCGATGCGATGCCCAATTCGAAGCTCGAACTGGTGGTCGCCGGCACCCATGACGCCGTGCTGATGGTGGAATCCGAGGCGCAGGAGCTCACCGAGGCCGAGATGCTCGGCGCTGTGATGTTCGGTCACCAGCAGATGCAGCCGGTGATCGACATGATCGTCCGCCTGGCCGAAAAGGCGGCAAAGGAGCCACGTGAGGTTCCGGCAGACGATTCCAAGGAAGCGATCGAGAAACTCACCGCCGCCGCCGGCACCGATCTTCTGGCCGCCTTTCAGATTCCGGAAAAGATGGCCCGCTACGGCCGCCGCGATGAGATCAAGGCCAAGCTGGCCGAGGAGTTCGTCGGCGAAGGCAAGTTCGACGAGCAGAAATACAACAGCCTCATGCATGACGTGGAAGCCCATGTGATGCGCAATATGGTGCTCGACACCAAACAGCGCATCGACGGGCGTGATCTGGTCACTGTGCGTCCCATCGTGGCCCAGGTCGGCGTTCTGCCGCGCACCCATGGCTCGGCACTGTTTACCCGCGGCGAGACCCAGGCCCTGGTGGTCGCCACGCTCGGCACCGGCGAAGACGAACAGTTCGTCGACAGCCTGGAAGGCACTTTCAAGCAGCATTTCATGCTGCATTACAACTTCCCGCCCTATTCGGTGGGCGAGACGGGCCGCATGTCGGGTCCCGGCCGCCGTGAGATCGGTCATGGCAAGCTCGCTTGGCGCGCCATCCATCCCATGCTGCCGAAGAAAGAGGACTTCCCCTACACGCTGCGCGTGGTCTCGGAGATCACCGAATCCAACGGTTCATCGTCGATGGCCACCGTCTGCGGCACTTCGCTGGCGCTGATGGACGCCGGTGTTCCGATCACCCGTCCGATCGCCGGCATCGCCATGGGCCTCATCAAGGAAGGCGAGCGCTATGTGGTGCTCTCCGACATCCTGGGTGACGAGGACCATCTTGGCGACATGGACTTCAAGGTGGCCGGAACCGATAGTGGAGTCACCTCCCTGCAGATGGACATCAAGATCTCCGGCATTACTGAGGAGATCATGCGGGTGGCCCTCGACCAGGCGAAGGCGGGTCGCATGCACATCCTCGGCGAGATGGCCAAGGCGATCAGCGCATCCCGCGCCGAGCTCGGCGAGCATGCCCCACGCATCGAGACCATCAAGATCCCCACCGACAAGATCCGCGAAGTGATCGGATCGGGCGGCAAGGTGATCCGCGAGATCGTCGAGAAGACCGGCGCCAAGATCAATATCGAAGACGACGGCACGGTGAAGATTGCCTCGGCCGACGGGGATTCGATCAAAGCCGCGCTCAAGTGGATCAAGTCGATCGTGGCCGAGCCCGAAGTGGGCGAAATCTACGACGGCAAGGTCGTCAAGGTGATGGACTTCGGCGCCTTCGTGAATTTCTTCGGTCCGCGCGACGGCTTGGTCCATATCTCCGAGTTGGCGCCAAAGCGCGTCGCCAAGACCAGCGACGTCGTCAAGGAAGGCGACACCGTCAAGGTGAAGCTTCTCGGTTTCGACGACCGCGGCAAGGTGCGCCTCTCCATGAAGGTCGTCGATCAAGAGACCGGCGAGGACCTCACCAAGAAGGCCAAGGAAGAGACCACGGAAGAATCCAAGCCCGACGCCACGCCCAGCGCGTAAGGCTCGCTTGGCTGACATTCTTCCAGTGCATAGTGCAGAGCCGCCCGCGGAATAGCTCCCGCGGGCGGTTTTGTTTTAGGCTCTCCAGATAAGAGGAGAGCACCATGCCCAAAATCGATGTGACGTCCGTTTCCGAGTTCAAGGGAACCGGTTATCCCGCACCGTTTGATCAGCCGTGTCTGGAACGTGTGCGCAAGCGCTTGGGCGACGCAGGCGGGCTGACACAGTTCGGTGTCAATCTCCTCACTCTGATGCCGGGTGTGTGGTCGAGCCAGCGGCACTGGCATTCCTCCGAAGACGAGTTCGTCTATGTTCTATCGGGCGAAGTTGTGCTCAAAAGCGATACTGGCGAAGAGGTGCTGCGCGCCGGTGATTGCGCGGCCTTTCCCAAAGGCGATGGCAACGGCCACCATCTGCTCAACCAAAGCGATGCGCCTGCAATTCTTCTCGAGGTCGGCACGCGCAGCGATGACGATGTCTGCCGCTATCCCGAGCTTGATCTGATGATCGACGCCAAAGTCGACGTCTTTACGCATCGCGACGGTACACCCTATCCCAAGAAGGCATGACATTTTCGTGGCGGTAACCGGCGGAAACGCGCGGCCATCCGTGTTTCAAGGTGCTTTCGGTATGGCGCGGCACCGCGCCCGCCAATGGCGTGGTTAATAGCGCGATTCAATGATTGTCATCAGCCGGCGCGGTGGTTAGCGTCAGCCCTGTTGGGTCATAAAGCCGGGCGGGGGAAACTCATGTACGCCTTCATGCGGTTGTTCAGTCTCTTCCTGGTCGTCATCGCCTTGATGCTGCTCGGCGCCGATGCAGTGACGTCACTCGAACACCCGGGCCAGATCACCGTCCGTTCCTTCGACACGGTATGGGGCTTGTTCAACACTTCGAGCCTTGCAGCATTCAAGGCTTGGAGCGAACACACACTTCCCGGATTCCTGTCCGGCGCTATCGAGTCGGTGCTCGCCATTCCCGCCTGGACGATCGGCATCATCGGCGTGGTCCTCGCCTTCATCTTCGGGCGCAAGCACGAGACGGCGTGAGAAGGAGTGAGTTGGCGGCGACGGCTTCCGTCGCTACTCCCCCCTGTTCTTCCCCGGCACCCAGAGCACATCCTTGCCCTTGTTGGCCGCGCGGGCGGCAACGAACAGATGATCCGACAGCCGGTTGACGTAGCGCAGCGCCGGGCCGCCGATCTTCTCCTTCCTCGCCAGAGACACCATCACCCGTTCAGCCCGGCGTACCACGGCGCGCGCCCGATGCAATTCGGCGGCGAGCGGTGTCCCTCCCGGTAGAATGAAGGAGGTGAGCGGCTTCAGTTTGGCATTCATCGCGTCGATTTCCTGCTCGAGCCGGATGACCTGCGCGTCAACGACCCTGAGGCGGCTACGGCCTGGCTTGCCGGTTTCGGGTACGCAGAGATCGGCACCCAGGTCGAACAAATCGTTCTGGAGGCGCGCCAGCATGGCGTCGACGCGACCCTTGGCATGCAGCCGGGCCAGCCCGATGGCGGCGCCGGCCTCGTCGACGGTGCCGATGACCTCCATCCGCAGGCTGTCCTTGGCGACCCGGGTGCCGTCGCCCAGCGAGGTTTGCCCCTTGTCGCCCGTCTTGGTGTAGATGCGAGTCAATTTGACCATGAAAGGAAACTTATCCCGTTGTTTCGGCGTGGCAAAGCGGTTGCCTCGCGGCCTCTGGTGATTATCATCCAGCCGCTTTTCTGCGGATTTTCAGCCCATGCCCACCGAACCCCCTGAAGTCATCGAAGTGGAAACCACCAAGGTTGCCTGTGACGGCGGCGGCGGAGCGCAGGGCCATCCCAAGGTCTATCTCGAGATGGGCGATGAGGGCTATGTCGAATGCCCTTATTGCGGCCGGCGTTTTGTCCTCAAGGAGGGGGCCCTGACGCATTGAGCGCCATTCGCAAGGGCGACCACCTCTATCTGATCGACGGATCAGGCTATCTTTTCCGCGCCTACCACGCTCTGCCGCCCCTGACACGCAAATCCGACGGCCTGCCCACCGGCGCGGTCTCCGGCTACTGCAACATGCTGTGGAAGCTCCTGGAGGACATGCGCGACGGCGACAAGCCCACGCATCTGGCCGTGGTTTTCGACGCCGGCAAGAAAACCTTCCGCAATGACATCTATCCGCAATACAAGGCCAACCGGCCCGAGCCGCCGGAAGACCTGATCCCGCAATTTCCTCTGGTGCGTGATGCCACCCGCGCCTTCGGGGTGGCCTGCGTCGAACAACCCGGCTTCGAAGCCGACGACCTCATCGCCACCTATGCGCGGCTGGCGCGCGAGGCCGGCGCCAAGGTCACCATCGTCTCCTCCGACAAGGACCTGATGCAGCTGGTGGAAGACGGCGCGGTGATGCTGTTCGACAGCATGAAGAACAAGCGTATCGGATCGGCCGAGGTGATGGAGCGCTTCGGCGTGCCGCCCGCCAAGGTGATCGAGGTGCAGGCGCTGGCCGGCGATTCCACCGACAACGTGCCGGGCGTGCCGGGCATCGGCGTGAAAACCGCGGCCGATCTGATCAATACCTACGGCGATCTCGAAACCCTCCTCAAGCGCGCCGGCGAGATCAAGCAACCCAAACGGCGCGAGACGTTGCAGACCAATGCCGAGAACGCCCGTGTTTCGCTCAAGCTGGTGACTCTCGACGACCATGTGAAAATCTCCGAGCCGCTCGACGGTTTTGCGGTGCGCGAACCGACGCCATCCGAGCTGATCGGCTTCCTCACGGCGATGGAATTCTCGGCGCTGACGAAGCGCGCCGTCGCCCATTACGGTGTCGAGGATGCCGGTGTTGCTTTTCCTCCCCCTGAAAGGGGGGGGCCGTCCGGCGCAGCCGGACGGGAGGGGGGCGG
>JBJKRM010000189.1:0-5324 GCA_046704685.1 Rhizomicrobium sp. | reverse complement strand
GGCTTTATCCCTATGACAAGATCATCGAACACAAGATATTCCGCGAGGCCGCCCAGCGCTGGGCTGGTCGGCCTGGCGGAAGATCTTGTTTTAGGTGATATTGTAAAAGGGATAAAGCCAGCGGCGGGTACGAAACGGGTTGTCGCAAATGGGGTCCTGAAAGTCGGCGATCCAAGGCAGGCCGAATTTCGATTTGAGCCAAAGTGCCGCAAAATGAGAGGCCAGGAACGGCGACGTGGAATAGATGGCGTCAACGGGCTGCGAGCGGATCAGCTTTGCGGCGGCCGAAGCGACGTAAGGAACCCATGGCAGACGGTCGTTGTACGGCACGCCAAAGCGCATGAAGAGCCGCGCCATCTGGGAGGCCGCGGCCACCGACGCCGGCGCCGCATGATCGGGAACGCGAAATACTTCCGGCTCGCTGTTGCGACCTCCATCGGTACTCGACGCAAACACCACGGGCTGCACGTCGTAATCCGGCAGATAACGGAAAAGCTGGCTGGGACGAGCCGCAGCCGGCGTGTTGTCCGGCTGAAACGCAAAGCTCAACAAAAGGAGTCTTGTCATGATCAGGCTCCGCCCTCGCCGCCAACGGCCGGCTTTCCATTCTCGGCGCTGTCGGCACGCAATACACGTGTCAACCGTGAGACTACGGGCGCTGCGCACCTGCAGTACGCCCGCACCACAGGAAATGCCGACTCCCACAAGCCGTTGTCATAGCGGCGCTCGTAGCCCGCACGGGACAGCGCTCGCCCCATGAAGGCCTCGGAAACGAAAAGCTCCCAAGCGGTCATGTCCCGCCGCCAGCGTTCGACGTCTTTCGGGTTCGGCCTGCGTTTCAGCTTGCTGTGGATATACAACTCGCGTTGCGGAACGAGACGTTCAACCTTCTCCTCCCATCCCAGCATGTCCGGTTCGAACTGCTCTCCGAGAAAGGCGCAGATGTCGCGCGTTGTCTGCTCCGTCTGCCGCACAAGATCCTCGTAACGGACGAGGAGATAACGATCCGCCGGAATCAATGTTCGCCACTTCCGGTCCAGCGACATGGCCTCCGTCCATTCCGCCATGTTCTTGTGGAGCAACGGCCCGTACCAACCCACGGATTGGAACGACTTCGCCACATCTCGCCCGTCCCGCAGCAGGTGAATGAAGCGCGCACCAGGAAACAACTCATCCAGCTTGGGCACGATGCGCATGTAAGGCGGTGTCTTGTCACCCCAACGCACCTTGCCTTCCTGATCGAGGTGCCTTTGGTAGACGATCTCCACAATGGCGCGCAGGGTTGGATCCGGCAACGCCCGCACTTCGGCGACGAATGCATCCGCCGCGAATGCGAAGTCCGGCCAACGGTAATGCCCCGTCATGATCTGTATCGCGCGTTCGACCTCGTTCGGTTGCAAGGCGCGGTCGACGGGCAGTTCCGCGAGCAACGGTGCCAAAAAGTAGGTCTCGGGCGGAATCGAAATCCGTGAATGCGACGCCAGGATCATCCGCAACAGAGTCGTTCCCGAGCGGCCGGATCCCACAATGAAGAATGGCGCGGGCTTCATGTGGCCTGCCGGAGATTGGCGATGATGCGCTCGCTCGCCTTCCCGTCACCGTATGGGTTGTGAACGGCGCTCATTGCCTGGTAAGCGTTTTGATCGTCGAGCAGCACCGTCGACTCGCGAACGATCGCGTGCGTGTCCGTTCCCACCAGTTTGACGGTGCCGGCCGCCACGGCTTCAGGACGCTCGGTGACCGCCCGCATGACCAACACCGGCTTGCCGAGTGACGGCGCCTCCTCCTGAATGCCCCCGCTGTCGGTCAGCACAAAGTGGCACTTCGACATGACATAAACAAAATCCAGATAGTCGAGCGGTTCAATCAAATGGACATTCGGTGCCTGACTGAGCGCAGAAAACACCGAGCGGACGTTCGGGTTGCGATGGATCGGGAACACGATCATCACATCGCCCCGCCCGGCCAAATCAGACAGGGCTGCACAAGCATCGCGGAATCCGTCGCCATAGCTCTCGCGGCGGTGGCAGGTGACCAAGACGACCTTCTTGTCCGAATCCAAGAACGGGAACTTCGTCTGGAGCCCCTGTACCATGGACGGGTCAGTCAGCGGTCCGTTCACCGTGTCCAGCAGCGCGTCGATGACCGTGTTTCCGGTGACGAAGATGTTCGTATCGGGCACGTTCTCGGCAACCAGGTTAGCGCGCGCCGTCTCCGTCGGCGCATACAGGCGGTCGGCAATGGAATCAGTAACGTGCCGGTTCACCTCCTCCGGCCAGGGGGCGTAAATGTCATGTGTGCGCAACCCCGCCTCGACATGCCCCACTGGAACCTGCTGGTAGAAAGCGGCGAGCGTGGTCGCCATCGTGGTGGTGGTGTCGCCATGAACCAGCACGCGGTCGGGTTTGAACTCCGAGATGACGTCGTCCATGCCGCGGACCACGCGCGCCGTCAGCGCACTGAGCCGCTGATCGTGTTGCATGACCTCGAGATCGATATCGGGTTTTAAGGAAAACAGGTCGAAAACCTGCCGGATCATTTCCTTGTGCTGCCCTGTCGAGCACACCGAAACGGACAAATCCGGCGTATCCCGCAGCCGCCTGATCAACGGGGCCATCTTGATGGCCTCCGGCCGTGTGCCGACGACGGCGAGAATTCTCTGCGATGACATGCCGAAATGCTCTGTTCCCAGCCCGCTATCCAAAAATATACAGGTTGAATCAAGAGGTTTCGTGACTTTCCGGCATTATTCTGCGAACGACTTGCAGACTTGGTGAACGAATCTGCCGGCCGCATGGCGTCCCGGTCACAGTAACACCGCGACAGGCCCGGAAAGACTTTCCCCGGGGAATCTTTGCACACGATGCGCCGTGCTTGATTTCGTGGTCATAAATGGCCGCTATGCACTAGGTGCTTCGGTTTCATCCAACTGACGCAAAACGAACATCAAGGAGCAATTCGTGCCCGCAATTCTTGTCACCGGTGGCGCCGGCTATATCGGCAGTCATATGACCTATGCCCTCCTGGACCGTGGTGAAAACGTCGTCGTCCTGGACAATCTCTCGACGGGCGTCCGCAGTCTGGTCAGTCGCGATGCAGAATTCATAGAAGGCGATATTTCCAACCAGCCCCTCGTCCGGGACGTCATGAAGACCCGCGGCATCGAAGCGGTGATCCACTTTGCGGGATCCATCGTGGTGCCGGAATCCGTTTCGGATCCGCTGAAGTACTACAGCAACAACACCGTCGCCTCGCGGGCCCTGATCGAAGCCTGTGTGCTGGAGAAGGTGCGCCATTTCGTCTTTTCCTCCACGGCGGCGGTCTACGGCATGCCCGACGTCTCGATGGTTTCGGAAACCACATCGAAGGACCCCATCAACCCATATGGCCGCTCCAAACTGATGACGGAATGGATGCTGCAGGACACGGCCAAAGCACACGATTTCCAGTATGTGGCATTACGCTACTTCAATGTCGCCGGCGCCGATCCCCAGGGCCGCACCGGCCAATCCACACCGCGCGCGACCCATCTGATCAAACGGGCGGCCCAGGTGGCACTCGGCCGCGTTTCGCATCTCGACATCTTCGGCACCGACTATCCGACGCCGGATGGCACCGGCGTTCGCGACTACATCCATGTCTCCGACCTGATCGGCGCCCATCTACTGGCGCTCGACGCCTTACGCAACAACCTCAAGGCGGACGTGTTCAACTGCGGCTATGGACGCGGCATGAGCGTGCGCGAAATCATTGCCGCCATGGAGCGTGCCGCGGGGACCAAACTCACGGCCCGCGAGGCGCCGCGCCGGGCGGGTGATCCGCCAATGCTGGTGGCCGACTCGACCAAGCTCAAGAAAACCTTGAACTGGACACCGAACCACGCCGACATCGACACCATCGTGCGCTCCGCCTTGGAGTGGGAACGGCGGTTCAACAACTGAGGGCGCGGCCCGCGCCCCTTGACAAAAGGACCGCTTCTCGCGGTTCGATCAGATGTTTTACGCCTGTTTTGGACGGATTCCGCCCTTCAACCGTTTTTCCAATTTTCCAAGACGCTGCAAAAGGCTGGGTTTGCGGCCCGGGTTTGCCGGGCTGCCGACCTCTGCCTGCAGCTGTGGCGATATAAGGAAAATGGGGTTTCCTCCGTCCTTTTCAAGGGGTGCGTCAATTTTCGAAAAAGACGAACGCGATCAGTGTCCGACCTGCGCAATACCGGAGAGTGATTTTCACTCCGTGCGTAGTGGCGAGATTAAATTTGCGGCCCGCGAGTTCATCTGAACCTACGCGCAGTCGCGTCTTGAAGGGGATCAGAGATAGCGCACCACTTGCAAGGTCGCGCTACCGGCTCCGGGAAGACTGCCCCACTCGCTTTTGCCCGCCCCCATCGAGCCACCCAAATAAAGGCTGATGCTCCAGCGGTCCGACAAATAATAGCTGCCCGAAATTTGTCCCTCGGCCGAACCGTCGATGGGACTGACCAAAGCCAGGGCGCTGACGTTCCATTGTTCAAAGCCGAACGGCTGGTCCCAGCTCGCATAGGTGAACAGCTGGTGCTGCGACTGAAGCCGCTGCTGATCCCCGATATAGCCGCGCACATACCAAGCAAACGAGGCATAAGCGGGATCGGCGCCGATGGCGAACCAGTTGCGCCAGTCCTGTTTCGAGAAGCCCGCGCCGTTGTACTCGTACTCGACAGTGACGCTGACCCGGTCGACGCCGCTCCAATTCATGCCGAGCGATAACTGGTTGCGGAAGCTGCGCGACAAGTCGACCGGCAGCCCGACCGGGAAGGTTCCGGTGCGCTGACCGAAATGAATGGCGTCGGCAATCAGGTTGGGCGCTTCCCCGCCCGTCCAGGAGGCATAGGCGATAATGCTGTCACCAACAGGGTGGGAGATGTTGATACCGAACTTGGTGCGCCCGCTCTCGTGATAAACCAGCACTTGCGGGCTCAAGTCCGCGAACTCGAAGCTGAGGCTGGCGAGGAAGCGATCCGCTGTGTTGGTCAGATCGATGCGCGGATCGAGCCAGTCGCCGACCAAGCCTAGCGGCGCCGGCTTGTGCAACTTGGGCGCATAGATGAAGCTGACCGAGCCGCCGTCGAAGAACTGCTGCGCCCGCAGCATGAACGTCCCCAAGCGGTTCTCGCGCTGCGCCGATGGGTCGGCCGTGGCCAAGGCCACGCTGGTGCGCGATTTGAAGAAGTCCGTGGGATTATACGCATAGGCGACGCCATTGCGGACGTTGATGCGGCCGGCTTCCAGATAGGTCTCCGGTGCAGGCTCCCAGGTGACATAGGCTTCGCGTAAATCGTTGTGCATTAC
>JBJKRM010000188.1:0-3983 GCA_046704685.1 Rhizomicrobium sp. | reverse complement strand
TTCGCCGTTTCGGCGCCAAGGGCGACGGACGCACGCTCGACACCGCCGCCATCCAGCGCGCCGTCAACGCTGCAGCGGCGGCCGGCGGGGGCACGGTGTTCTTCCCCAAAGGACGCTTCCTCAGCTTCTCGGTCCAGCTCAAGAGCAACATCACGCTCTATTTCGGATCGGGCGCGGTGCTTTTGGCTGCCGACCCGGCCAAGAACAAAGGCCATTACAACCTGCCCGAGCCCAATCCCTATGATGCCTATCAGGACTTCGGACACAGCTATTTCCACAACAGCCTGTTGTGGGGCGTGAACCTCGATGATGTCGCCATCCTGGGCCCCGGCATGATCGACGGCGAAGGGCTGACCCGCGTCAGTCCCAATGCGCCCTGGAGCATCGGCATCGGCCGGGACCTGCCGCAAACCCCGGCGCTGAAAGCGCGTATCGCCGAGCATTATGAGCACGTCAAAAAGATGCGCGGCCTGGGCAACAAAGCCATCGCCCTCAAGAACTGCCGCAACATCACCATGCGGGACTTCACCATCTACCGCGGCGGGCATTTCGGCATCCTGGTGACGGGCGTCGACAACCTCACCATCGACAATCTCAAGATCGACACCAACCGCGACGGCATGGACATCGACGTGGTGCGTAACTGCCGCATCTCCAATTGTTCGGTGAACTCGCCGACCGATGACGCCATCGTCTTGAAGAGTTCCTATGCCTTGGGCGTGGCACGGCCGACCCAGAATGTCTCCATCACCAACTGCTTCGTCAGCGGCTTCGCAGTGGGCTCGCTGCTCGACGGCACCTACAAGCGCGAGCAGCTCAAGAACATCGAGCCGCATCTGACCTCGGGCCGCATCAAGCTGGGCACGGAATCGACCGGCGGCTTCCGCAACATCGCGGTCTCCAACTGCGTGTTCGACTGCTGCAACGGCCTGGCCATTGAGAGCGTCGACGGCGCCGTGCTGGAGGACGTGATCGCGGATAATCTGGTGATGCGCGATACCACCGCAGCGCCGATCTTCCTGCGCCTTGGCGACCGGCGGCGCGCGCCGAAGGGCGCCCCGATGGCTTCGCTGCGGCGTGTCTCGGTGAGCAATGTCGACTGCCGCTACCTCGACAAGCGCTATTGCTCGATCGTCTCAGGTGTGCCGGGCGGGCTGATCGAGGACATTTCGTTCAACAACATCCGCCAGATCATGCCCGGTGGCGGCACCGCGACCGATGCGGCGATCAAACCGCCGGAGAAAGCCGATGGCTATCCCGATCCCGACATGTTTGGCGTCATGCCGGCCTATGGCTTCTATCTGCGCCATGTGCGCGGAGCCCTGCTGCACAATGTCGAGACGCGCTGCCTGACCCCCGACGCGCGACCGGCCGTGGTGCTGGACGACGCAACAGGCGTACGCGGGGACGACGAGATGGCTTCCTCGGGGCCGAACGTGCCGCTGCAGCCGGTGAAGCTGTAATTTTCCAGACATCGTCGCACTCGGCCGGCGCTCGCGCACCGGCCGATTTGCCTTCCTATCGTGTCATCCCGGCCAAGCGCTGCCGCACGGTGTCATCAAGAGGCTAAAGTGTCTGTGGCAGCGCGCAGAGCCGGGATCCACTCAGAAATCGGAATAGCGTTGCCGTGGATCCCGGATCGCACCCCAGTGCCAATTGTAGCACCAGTACGGGCGCGTCCGGGATGACAGCGAGGTCCTTCTACTTCGCCGACACTTTCAGCACTCGCACCGGCCCCAGCAGTCCCGACGGCTTCAGAGGCGCATCAGCACGATAGGTCGGGATGATGGTGAAAGTGTATTTCTTCTTGGCACCGGGCTGGGCATCACCGATCAGGCGGTTGTGCCAGAGGTTGACCACCTTCACCTTCAGCTCGTTCTTGCCCGACTTCAGCGCCTTCGAGATGTCGATCCTGTAGGGCGTCGCCCACAAGACACCGAGATCCTGGCCGTTGAGCGTAACATCCGCGAGTTCACGTACATCGCCGAGGTCAAGGACGTAGTGCCCGCCAGTAGCGAGCTTCGGCATGGTGAAACTCCTGGTGTAGGTGCCGATCCCCGAGAAATACTTGATGCCCGGATTGGAACTGTTGGTCCATGACTCAAGCCTGGGCTCAGTGATGCTCGGCGGCGCGCCGCGTCCCGGCTGGAAAGCGACCGTCCACGGCCCCGCAATTGTCTGCACCGGCGTCTCGACGGTCTGCGGCAGCACGCACGACGACGCCTTGGCGGGCTTGCGGAAGATGACGAAGACCGACCCGTGGGGTGCCAGCTTGAGCGGCACGGCCGTGCGCCCACCCGCGATCCGGTAGCTCGCCGGCGCGGTCTTGCCGTCGATCGCGTTCCACAATTGCGGCGCCTTGCCGGCGACCCGGAACGAGGCGGTGACGCTGACCGGCCAGGCCTCGCGGTTGCTGATGAAATAGAGCTCGCCGTCCTTCAAATGCCGATGGTTGTAGAGCAGCTTGCCATCCGTTCCCGTGTAGGAGAAATCGGGCGCCACCTTCAGCACCGCAAAAGCCTGCTTCAGCGAACCGGACGGGAATACCCTGCCCTTTCCCAAAGCATGTACGGCCTCGTTGCCGGGCTTGCCGAACACCGCATCCGCTTCGGCCTGCCAGGTGGCGGGATCATCCGCCAGACTGGGAGAGGCGATCGGGCGTTTGCCGACGATCACGGCGCCCTGTTCCGCCAGCACATGGATGCGGTGTAGCGCCCGCAGCGTCATGCGGTCGCTCGATCCGCCGAGATAAAGCACGCGATAGCGCATGCCGGTCTTGGTGACGAGCGCACCGTGATCGACTGCGATGCGATGGAGGAGAACGTCATCATTGGCGAAATCGAACCAATAGCCTTTCGGCACGCCTTCAACGCGCTTGTTGCCCCACAAGCTGACGATCGGCGCCTCCTCGCCATAGAAGTAGAGGACATCGCTGACCGCCTGGCCTTGTTGCAGCATCCACGAATTGCGGGCGATGTAGTCGAGCCACGGCCGCGCCATGCCGGTCCAGGTGTTGAGGCGGTTGAAGAACTGGCCGAACGGCCCGAGCGACAAGCCAGGCGGCTTGTCGATCGGCTGGTGCACCGAGACATGGATGCCGAGGTGATTGCCGCCAAGGGCGAATTCCAGGTCGATGAACTTCTTGGTGTCGCGCGGCGCCCAATACCAGGGCTGGCGATCCGAGGTCAGGGATTCGAGGTTGACGTCGTTGTGGCCGTAGATGTGCGCCACCGATGCGGCGCCTTCGATGTCGGCCTCATAGGCCAGCACGGCGGGGAATTTCTTGCTGTTGTAGGTCCACATGGCGGCGCCGACGGCATCGAAATACTGACGCATCTCCATGTCGTCGCCGAAGGTCGGACGGTGATCCTCCAGCGCCTGGCCGCCGCATTTGAGGTCGTGCTCATGCGCGACCTTGCAGAACTCTTCGTACTCTGCCTTGGCGAACAGCTCCTGCACCACATAGCGCCAGTCGTAAAGAAACTTGTCGGAAGCTTCCGGAGAGCGCACCACCAGACCGGTCATCGCCGGCAGCCACGGCGTCGGATCATAGCCGCGCAACTTCTTGAAGGCCGAGATGATGTTCTCCGTCCAGTTCTGCTCGCTGATCTCCGAACTACCGATACCGATCGAGGTCACACCGCGCTTGCCGATCAGACCGGGCCCGGTGACGGTTTTGTAGTAATGAAGGTAGTTCTCGGCATAAGCCCGCATGTGGGCCGGATTGAGCTTGTCGGCTTCGAGGCCAGTGGCCTCCGGCGGTGCGGGGTGGTTCTCCTTGCCCACCGGTGAATAGCCGAGACGCATGACGATCCATTTGCCTGGCGGCGGTGTCCAGTCGAGCGTGCCGTCGGACTTCATCTTGTTGGTGAGATTGACAACGGAAGACGGGTCGATGGCGGTGCCCGGCACGATGACGGGCTCGCTCGCTATGGCGTAGAAATTGCGTGGCGGCGCGGCGAACATCGCCTTCTTCTCGAATT
>JBJKRM010000187.1:0-4156 GCA_046704685.1 Rhizomicrobium sp. | reverse complement strand
CCTGGGCATTGGCGGCCTTGCGGCAGGCTTCCGTCGCCACGGCGCGGACATGGCGAACCTGATGGCTGTCGATGCGCGCGGCGCAGATTTTGAGGGCGGCCAGCGTCCGCTCCATGGCGGCATCGGAGATCAAGCCGGTGCAGGATACGCCTTCGCCCAGGCGCACGATGCGGGAGAAGGAATCCTCGATGTGCATAGAGCCATCGCGGCCGGGCCTGGCGATGAGCAGCCGGCAGTTGTTGGTGCCGAGATCGAGCGCCGCCAAAACCGGCGGTGTCCGCCGCCGCCTGCGCGATCTGCCCTGCTTTTCCATGAATCCCCCCGCGCAGCCTTGATCACGCTATCACGGCCGGCCCAGAAAGTTGCACAATCTTGAGGCATTTCAGATGAGCAAATCGCGCCATGGCGCGGCGGCCGGAATCATGATCTCCCTTCCGGGCGGCCGTTCCGGAATGCCCCGGCAGCCGCTGCGAGCCGGGCCCCAGCCATGCATTTCACCGTCGACCTGTTGCCGGCCTTCGTCCTGCTGTTCGTGACCATCGGTCCGATCGACCTGGCGGCCATTTTCTCCGGCATGACGGCCGGGATGGAGCGCAAGAAACGCAAGCGGGTGGCCTTGCGCGGGGTGCTGATCGCCGGCGCCATGCTGCTGATCTTCGCGGTGGCGGGCAAAGGCCTCCTGTGGATGCTGAACGTCTCCATGCCGGCTTTCCAGGTGGCCGGCGGCGTGCTGCTGTTCCTGCAGGCCCTCAGCCTCACCTTCTCCAGCCCCGGCCTGTCCTCGATCAACGAAGGCGAACGGGCCGAAGCCGAAATGCGCGACATCGCGGTGTTCCCCCTCGCCTTCCCACTGATCTCGGGACCGGGCAGCTTTTCGGCCGTCGTGCTGTTGATGAGCCGCGCCGAGACCTGGCTTGATCGCGCCGCGGTGCTGGCGATCGTGGTGGTCTGCCTTGCCATCACCTATGTCATGCTGCGGTTGTCGGACCCCATCGCGCGCCTCTTGGGCAAGACAGGATCGGACGTGGTGGGACGCATCGCCGGCGTGCTGCTGGCCGCTCTGGCGGTGCAGTTCGTGTTCGACGGGCTGCATGGCGTCGGGCTGATTCCGTAAGCCGGGCGTCTTCGCCGAAACTCAGTCCTTCAACGCCAGGAAACCGGCTGCCATGAAGCGGGCAATGCGCTGCTTGACCGCGGCGAAGTCATTGGAACGGCAGAGCCCGCCGGACAGATGATCGATGCGGCCGGTGCGGGCCAGCGTGTGCATCAACGCGCCGGTAACGAAGTGATAGCCCCAAAAGATGTCCGCTTCGCTATAATCAGGCAGCGCCCGCTTCAGAATGGCGACCAGCTTGAGCACGACGGGATCGAAATGGGCGTCCATCTGCTCGGCGCCCTCCGGCGTGTTGCTGACGCGGGCGCAGAAGGCGGCGTAATTCATCCATGGCTCGCCGCCTTCCCGGTAGAGGTCGAGGTCGGTGTCGAGAAAGGCGTGCAGCGCACCTTCAACGGTGGGATGATCGCCCGCCTCGGCTTCATAGCGATCGAGCGCCTCCATGCGCCGCTGCGTGGTGGTTCCTGCCCGCCGCTTGAACACCGCCTCGAAGAGGTCACGTTTGTCCCGGAAATAGTAGTGCAGCAGCGTGGTGTGGATTCCGACGCGCTCGGCGACATTACGAAGGGTCACGCCGAAGAAGCCGTTCCGTGAAAACAGATACTCGGCGGCGTCGAGGATCTGCTCCAAGGTTTCGGCGCGCTGTTCCGCCTTGCTGCGATAGACTCGCCTTGTGCCGGGTGCGGCGCGACCCGGTCTGTCATCGGAGGGGAGCGATCGTCCTGCTCGCGCCGCTGATCTTCTTTGCATCATCTCTGCTTCCGTCGACCTGCCAAACGTGTCGTTGCGGCAGCGTTTTCCTGCGCGCCGACAACAGCTTCGCAGCCCCGGCCGCGAAATGCGACCATCTCGGTCGCAAAGGGGATTGTTGCATTAAAGCGACGCCTTGTCTCCTGTTGTTTATTATTGTTCTAATTAATATTGTCGTTCTAATGAATTTGTTGCACTGTCATACGGACGGCGCCGAAGAGCGCCGGGAACCAAACCCCATAGGGAGGGGACTATGAAGGCTTGCGCATGGCTGCTGGGCGCGTCCGCGCTCGCATTGAGCTGCTACAGCTCGGCTTTGGCTCAATCGAACAATGACAACAACCAGACGCTGGAAACAGTCACGGTGACCGCCCAGCGTCGAACCGAGAACCTCATGACGACGGCGGTTACGGCGACCGTCTTGAGCGGCGAGGATTTGCAGAACAGAAACGCGCTCAGCGTCAACGATCTGCAGTTTATCGCGCCGAACGTCACGATCAACGATTTCGGCCAGGGTGTGGACTTCGACATCCGCGGCATCGGCAAGGGCGAACACAACACCCAGACGCCGATCGGCGTGGTCATCTATCAGGACGGCGCCTCGACCGCTCCAGGTTATCTGGATGGAGAGCCCTTCTTCGACATCAAGAGCGTCGAAGTGTACCGCGGCCCGCAAGGCACCTTCGTGGGCCAGAACGCAACCGGCGGCGCGGTGTTCATCACCTCGAACGATCCCGTGATCGGCGGCGGCTACGACGGCTATGCCCAGCTACAGTACGGCAACTACAACAATGTGGAACTGCAGGGCGCGATCAATATTCCGATCTCCGACACCTTGGCGGTGCGCTTTGCCGCCTATGCCATGTACCACGCGAGCTGGTACTCCATAACCGACAGCGATCCGGCCGATAATTGCCCCAATCACAAATATGACGGCTGCAAGCCGCACTACAACGTGCCGGACAACAAATGGGCCGCCGCGCGGTTCAGCCTTTTGTGGCATCCCATCGAGGCATTCACGCTCTCGTTCAAGTACGACGCCGACTATCAGGACTATGGCGCCCGGGTCGGCGTTCCGTTCTCGCAGCTCCAGCCTGTCGGTGCCGCCACGGCGCCCTACGGCATCCCCAATCCGTACCACGACAGCAATCTGTTCCATGCCACGGCCAACGGCCCGAGCGGGGCGATGGACCGGTTCCAGCGCGGCATCCTGAAGGCCGATTACGTGCTCGGCGGCGGGATCAAGCTGCAGTCCATCTCGGAAGTCATCACCGGCAACACCCATTGGTTCGCCGATGCCGACGGCACGGATTACGGCAACCCGTCCGACTATCCCTATTTCGGAAGCACCGCGACCGTGACGTCCTGGTTGGCCGGCACCAAGAACAACCAGTTCTACGACCGGGTGACCGAAAACATGTTCACCCAGGAATTCAACGTGATCTCACCGAACAACCAGCCAATCACCTGGGTGTTCGGCGTCTATGGACAACAGAACAACTACAAATGGGACAAGCCGTTCGAGTTCTGGGGCTCCTACGGCGCGCGGTTTGACAACTACGGCGTTCTGAGCGCCAGCGACACCATCAATCCCGCCACGTTCACGCCCACTGCATCGAACTACTATCAGTACGAGTCCTATACATTCGAAGGTCACACGAGCAATCTCGACGTTGCCGCATTCGGCCAAGTCGAAGCCAAGCTCGGCGGCGGCGTCCAGGTGTCGCTGGGTGGCCGCTGGACGGAGACCCGCTCGAACAACGTAGGCCCCTATTACTACTTCGGCACCCTGTACAGCTTGGCGGCCGGCGCCCAGAAATCGTACAATTTCTCGTACAAAGCCGCGATCGACTGGGCGATCAACAAGGGCAACTTCCTCTATGGGTTCGTGGCGACCGGCTACACCGGCGGCGGGCTCAACGTCATCATCAGCGGAAACGCACCCACATCCTTCGGTCCGGTGACCGACAGGAATTTTGAGGTTGGCTGGAAGGCGACGGACTGGTTCGACGGCCACGTGCGCGCCCAACTCGATGCCTACTACACCCAGTACTACAATTTCCAAGTCGCCTTGAGCGATGCGCAACAGGCCAATGTCAGCTACGAAACCAACCTCCCAGGAACGACGCTGGAATATGGTTTTGAAGGAGAGCTCCAAGCCTCGTTCGGGCAATTCTCCGCGACCGGTTCGTTCGGCTTGCTGAAAAGCCAGTTGGCCGACATCTATCTGTCCGACCCGAGATATGCGTCGCTCGCGTCTGGAACTTGCGATCCGAAGGCCGGCGGCACGGA
>JBJKRM010000186.1:0-5971 GCA_046704685.1 Rhizomicrobium sp. | reverse complement strand
CATACCCCTCCCCGAATAATTTGCCGCCCGGCTTCGCTGACTCTCATCCGGACGACAGATTATTCGACCCTCCCTCAGGGGGAGGGTTGGAAAATGAAGCGATGACCTCACGATTAGCTGTAACCAGGATCCAGCTGACCAATTTCCGTTCCTATGCTGCGGCCGAGTTCTCGGTGAGCGGACGGCCGGTGGTGCTGGCCGGGCCGAATGGCGCGGGAAAAACCAACGTGCTCGATGCCCTGTCGTTGCTGGCACCGGGACGCGGCCTGCGCGGCGCCAAATTGTCGGAGCACATCCGGCGCGGGCCATCGGCACCGTCGGAAGCGCTATGGGCGGTGGCCGCCAGCGTGTCGCGCAGCGGCGAGACTTATGACATCGGCACCGGTTTGACCATCGGCCCCAGCGGCGGCGAGCGGCGCGTGGTGCGCCTCAACGGCGTGCCGGCTCAGTCGAGCGCCGATCTTGGCGATGTGGTCCAGATGATCTGGCTGACACCGGCGATGGACCGGCTGTTCAACGAAGGCGCCAGCGGGCGGCGGCGCTTCATCGACCGGCTGGTAATCGGCTTCGATCCGGCGCACGGGCGGCGCGCGGCGCGCTACGAGACGGCGATGCGCGAACGGGCGCGGCTGTTGAAGCACGGACCGCGAGATCCGATGTGGCTCGACGGGCTGGAGACCGAGATGGCCGAAGCCGGCGCTGCCATCGCCGCGGCGCGGGCCGAGACGGTGGCCAAGCTGAACGCCATGCTGGCCGAGCGCGGAGAAGCCGGCGCGTTTCCCTGTGCCCAACTCGCCATGACCGGCGAAACGGATGCGCTGCTCAACGAGTTCGGCAGTGAGACCGAAAGGCGGCTGCGCGACCTGTTCGCCCGCGCCCGCATCGCCGATGCCGAGAGCGGCCACACCACGTTCGGGCCGCATCGCAGCGACCTCGCCGTGCGTCACACGGTGAAGCGGGCCGATGCCCGCGAATGCTCCACCGGCGAGCAGAAGGCGTTGCTGGTGTCGATCATCCTGGCTGATGCCTGGCAGATGGCACGGGCCCGCGACGGACTGGCGCCATTGCTGCTACTGGACGAGATCGCGGCACATCTCGATGCGCGGCGGCGCGTGGCGCTGTTCGAGGAGATCCTGGCGCTGGGGGCGCAGGCCTGGATGACAGGGACGGATCTTTCGCTGTTCGAGGCGTTGCAAGGCTGCGCCGACGTCTTCCGGGTCGATGCCGGACAGTTCGCAGCACACGGCGAAACGCCGTGAAACGACGCCCCACGGACGGCCATTCCGAGTCTTTTGCGAAGGTGATGGAAGACCGATTCAACGGCTTCAGATACCGCCGAATTTCGACCCCAAAACAGGCCTTTAACTATTTGATATATAACACATTCTTCCCTGTTGACAGCAGCCCTGCACAGGTCCACGAGAAGGCATGATTTCGGCCCATTCCTACCTGATCTACTGTGCGCTTTACGCGGTCTGCGTCGCCGTGCCCGGACCGGGCGTGGTGGCGATGGTGGCGCGGGCGCTAGGGTCGGGATTCCGCATGGCCATTCCGGCCGCGATCGGCACCATGGTGGGCGACTGGGTGTGGATGACACTGTCCGCCTTCGGCCTTGCCGGGCTGGCGCAGGCGATGGGCGGCTATTTCCTGATCGTGAAATATGCCGGTGCGCTTTATCTCGCTTACATGGCCTTCAAGTACTGGACGGCCGAAGTGAGCGAGGTGCCACAGCTGGTGCCGGCGACGGCGCAGCAGAGCTTCCTGTCGCAGCTGTCGGTGACGCTGGGCAATCCCAAGGCAATGGCGTTCTTCCTCGCCATCCTGCCGACCGTGGTGGATTTGAAGCACCTCAACGGCGCGGGCTACGCCCAGCTGACGCTGGCGACGGCGGTGCTGATCCCGTCGATCATGTTGGCCTACGCCGCTCTGGCGGCGCAGGTGCGGAATCTCCTGACAAGCAAGCGTGCCCGCAAGGGACTAAACAGGACCGGTGCCGTCGTCATGGCGGGCGCGGGCCTCTGGGTGGCGGTAAGCGAATGAGCGAAGCAGCTGGAACGAACGGCGAATACGGCGCTGAGAGCATCAAGGTCCTGAAAGGCCTGGATGCGGTGCGCAAGCGCCCGGGCATGTATATCGGCGATACCGACGACGGATCGGGCCTGCATCACATGGTCTACGAAGTCGTCGACAACGCCATCGACGAGGCGCTGGGCGGCTATGCCGACCGCGTCGATGTGATCCTCAATCCGGACGGCTCCTGTACGGTCTACGACAACGGCCGCGGCATCCCGACCGACATCCATGCCGAGGAAGGCGTTTCCGCCGCCGAAGTGATCATGACCCAGCTGCATGCGGGCGGAAAGTTCGACGACAACGCCTACAAGGTGTCGGGCGGACTGCACGGCGTCGGCGTTTCGGTGGTCAACGCGTTGTCGGAGTGGTTGGAGCTGCGCATCTGGCGTGACGGCAAGGAACACCTCGTGCGGTTCCGCCACGGCGATGCCGAGGCGCCGCTGGCGGTGGTGGGAGATACGCCGGGCAAACGCGGCACGGAAGTGACCTTCCTGCCCTCGCCCGCCACCTTCACCAAGACCGAATTCGATTTTGCCACCCTGGAGCACCGGCTGCGCGAGCTCGCCTTCCTCAATTCGGGTGTCACCATCTATTTCACCGACAAACGCGGCGTCGAGCCGAAAGAGGTGAAGCTGCACTATGAAGGCGGTCTGGAGCAGTTCGTCAAATTCCTGGACCGCGCCAAGAACGCGCTGATCCCGGCGCCGATCACCATGAGCGTCGAGCGCGACGCCATCGTCGTGGAAGCCGCTCTGACCTGGAACGACACCTATCACGAAAGCATGCTGTGCTTCACCAACAACATCCCGCAGCGCGACGGCGGCACGCATCTGGCCGGATTCCGCGCCGCGCTGACACGCGTGGTGACCAAGTATGCCGACGAGATGAGCGGCAAAAGAGACAAGGTGGCGCTCAGCGGCGATGACTGCCGCGAAGGGCTGACCTGCGTGCTGTCGGTCAAAGTGCCCGATCCCAAATTCTCGTCGCAGACCAAGGACAAGCTGGTTTCCTCCGAAGTCCGCCCGGTGGTGGAAGGCGTGGTGCTGGAACGGCTCGGCCAATGGCTGGAAGAACATCCGGCCGAGGCCAAGTCCATCGTCGGCAAGGTGGTGGAAGCCGCCGCCGCCCGCGAAGCCGCCCGCAAGGCGCGCGAACTGACTCGCCGCAAGAGCGCTCTCGACGGCGCCTCATTGCCCGGCAAGCTGGCCGACTGCCAGGAGCGCGATCCCACCAAGTGCGAGATCTTCATCGTCGAGGGCGAGAGTGCCGGCGGCAGCGCCAAGCAGGGCCGCAACCGCTCCAACCAAGCGGTGCTGCCCTTGCGCGGCAAGATCCTCAATGTGGAGCGTGCCCGTTTCGACAAGATGCTGTCGAGCCAGGAGATTGCCACGCTGATCACCGTGCTCGGCACCGGCATTGGCCGCGAGGAATTCAACCCCGACAAGCTGCGCTATCACAAGATCATCATCATGACCGACGCCGATGTCGACGGCGCGCATATCCGCACGCTGCTGCTGACGTTCTTCTACCGGCAGATGCCGGAACTGATCGAGCGCGGCCACATCTACATCGCCCAGCCGCCGCTCTATAAGGCCTCGCGCGGCAAGTCGGAGCGCTATCTGAAGGACGAGCGGGCGCTCGAGGATTACTTGATCAGCGAAGGCACCGCCAACGCGACGTTCACTCTGCATAGCGGCGAAGTGGCGTCCGGGGCCGATCTCACCGCCATCGCGGGAAAGGCGCGCGCGACGGTGGCGGCGCTTAACGGCTTCCCGCAGCACTATCCGCGCTTCGTGCTGGAACAGGCGGCGATCGCCGGCGCCCTCAACCCCGACATCCTGGGCGACAGCGACAAAGCGCTGGACGCGGCCGGTTACATCGCGCGCCGGCTCGACCTGTTGTCGGGTGAAACCGAGCGCGGCTGGCACGGCGAGCCGACGCCCGACGGCGGCCTCAAATTCTGGCGCGACGTGCGCGGCGTGCGCGAGGCGGTGGCCATCGATGGTGCCCTCATTGCATCGACCGACGCGCGCAAACTCGACCGCATGGCCGACGACCTGCAAGCCGCCTATCTGAAAGTCGGCCATCTCGAGCGCAAGGACGAGAAGCGCGAGGTGCGGGCGCCGAGCGAGCTTCTGGAAGCCATCTACGAATGGGGCCGCAAGGGGCTGTCACTGCAGCGCTACAAGGGGCTGGGCGAGATGAATGCCAGCCAGTTGTACGAGACCACGCTGGACGAGAACGCCCGCACGCTTTTGAAGGTGAAGGTGGAACACGCCGACGACGCCGACGACCTGTTCGCCAAGCTGATGGGCGAAGTGGTGGAACCGCGCCGCGAATTCATCCAGGACAATGCGCTGTATGCGAGCCTGGATGTGTGAGGCTGCGCGATAAACGATGACGTTGCCGTGAGGGATGAGGCATCACATCAGTAGCTTGACCTGAACCCCGTCCCCTCGCTGTGCGCTTGCTCGGCCGGGGATGACAGGTACAGCGACGCCTCAGGCCATAACATCACCTACTTCTTCGTCTTCCCCGCCGGGGCGGCGCGCCACAGGCGTTCGAGAAACGCGCGCACGGCCGGTGCCTGTTCGCCGCGCCGCGAGATGACGAGAAGGTCGGAGACTTCGTTGACGTCGCGCAGGGGGCGGTAGGTCACGGCCCGGATCTGCAGCGAGCGACCGCTCGACGGAATGATGGCGACGCCTAGGCCGCTACCCACCAATCCGAGCCACGAGGTCATTTCGCTGGCCGAGATGCTGCGGCGCGGCAGGAAGCCCTTCTTGGCGAAGATCTGGGCGATGGTGTGCGCCAGACCGCTGCCCGGCGGATCATCGGGCAGGAACAGCGTTTCGTCGCGCAGATCGTTGAGTCCGACATGCCGCCGCGACGCCAGCGGATGATGCGCCGGCACGGCGACCAGCAGCGGCCAGCGCGAGAACAGGCGCACTTCGCAATCATCGGGAACGCCGGGCGCCGGACCGCGCGCCACGGCGACATCCTGATCGCGGTTGCGCATGGCTTCGATATGATCGGAGGTCTTGCGCAGGACGAGATCGACATCGACGTCGGGATGGCTCTGGCGGAACGAGGCCAGCGCCGCCAAAAACGCCTCCTCGGCAAGGGCGCTCGAGACGTAGCCGATGCGGACGATGCCGGTTTCGCCGCGGGCGGCGCGCTTGGCGGCCGTGGACGCCATGTCGGCATGAGCCAGCGCCGCCCGTGCCTCGACGAGGAAGGCGCGGCCGGCAGCGGTCAGTTCGATGCGGCGGTGCGCCCGCAAAAACAAACGCGCTCCTACCCGCTCCTCTATGGCGCGGATCACCTGGCTCAAGGCAGGCTGGGCGATGCCGAGGCGCTCGGCGGCACGAGCGACGTGCAACTCCTCGGCGGTGACCAGAAAATAGCGGAAATGACGGAAGTCCATAACCCTATTCATAATAAGACACTTATGAATTTTAGGTATTCAATAGAATTGATTCAATGCACTGCCAAAGCGACACTTTGGAAGCTGTACACATCCCGCGCTTCTCTCTCCCCGGGCTTGTGAAACTCGGCGGACCCTTGCGGGTCCGCCGTTTCTTTCTCGGCGCTGACACCGGGAACTCCGCTCCGTTCCCGGCATTGTCCTTTGGCTACATCCAAACGGGGTATCATGCCTGCAAAGTCGATCGCGATTGCGCTTGCCCTCATCTGCGTCACCGTCCTGGGCGGCTGCACCACGGTGCGCAACACCAGCCCGGCGCGCAGCGCCACCGAAGAACTGCTGGTTTCCACCGCCGCCGACCGCGCCGCCAAAAAACTGGCGGCCAGCATCCCGTCAGGACTGAAGGTGTACTTCGACAGCGAATATCTCTCGGGCCCCGACGCGGGCTATGCCGCAGCGACCATCAAGGAC
>JBJKRM010000185.1:0-2654 GCA_046704685.1 Rhizomicrobium sp. | reverse complement strand
CCAAAAGCAGGGCACAGGCAAAAATGATCATGGCTCGCACAGCGGCAACTCCGGAAGCAGAGCTTCGGCTTATAATGTTCCCTCCGCCGCCACGCAACGCGGCGTCATATGGCGTCTAGGCGAAACCGCCATTATGATCAACCTTTAACGATCAGCCATCTGTGTTGCGTGGGATAGAGTGGGGGTCATGAAAGCCTGTCTGTTGGCCTCGGCGGCCGTGTTCCTGTTCGTGCCGGCGCATGCGGCCGATTGGACTGTCAATCCCTGGATGACGCAGTTCAACTCCCTGAACGTCACCGTCGGCGGCGAGGCCTATGGCGCGCTTTTCTCGGCCGACATGCCCAAATCAGCCGGTTTTAGCCAGCACTGGGCGACCGGGGCCGCCGACCTCCATCTGAAGGTCGTGCGCTACTTCGACACCGGCCTGATGCTCGGCGTGAAGAGCAGCTTCGAGGTGGCCAATGACAGGCTGTCCCGCGACAATTACGGCGGTAACTTCGTCAGCCGCGTCTACGGCGTGGCCCAGACGGGCCTGGGCAATGTGGAGCTCGGCATGACGGACGGTGCGGCCTATGTGCTGTCGGTCACCGGGCCGGTGGTCGATCCGGCGGTGTCGATCGACAACGCCAACGAGACGTTCTTCCTTAATCCGGCCACCGGCCACGCCTTCACCCAGATGTTCGGGCTCAACAGCTCGGTGGAATCGTCGCTGAACTACGCCAAGATCTCGTACTACACGCCGCGGCTGCTCGGCCTGCAGATCGGCGTTTCCTACACGCCGTCGGAAGGCCGCGAGGTTCTTCCCTTCCTCAACAACGGGCCGCATCACGAAAACCGCCAGAAAAGCATCTGGGAAACCGCCATCAGCTATTCCCAGGTCTACGGCCGTACCGCCATCGGCTTCTACGGCGCCGTTGCGCTCGGCCATGGCGACGGCAAGGCATCGGGCGATGCCGGCCTCACCGATTGGGGCCTGGGCGCCGAAATCGACTACAACCTTACCGACGATCTGAAACTCGCCTTCGGCGGCGGCTACCGTCACGCCAATACCTTCGCCTTCGACATCTACGATGCCCGCACCACCGGCGGCACCGAGAGCGGTCACCTCTCCACCACGCTCACCTGGGGCCCCTGGATCATCGGCGGCGAGTACGGCAGCGGCACGGCCGATGGCGGCACCACGGGGCCGGTGCTCGGGGTGCGCGCCTGGCAGAGCTCGCTCGGCTATGTCATCAACCGCAACCTGCAGGTCACGGTCGGCTGGCAGCAGATGCACTATCACCGCAACAGCGGCGCCTTCTACAACGGCGCACCGCGCGTCGAGATGAACGCGGCCTTCCTGCACTTGAAGATGCACGTGTAACGCGGGACGCCAGGCGGCTATATCGCTGTGTTCGTTCTCAACGGCGCCAGGCGTGGATCGGCCAAAAGGTGCGTAATATCGAATGTAACGGCCTGCTGGGGCGCTTCGCACTTGGCCCAAACCGCATCCCTTTGAACCTGCATGTGCCATGACTGGATTCGGGTCGGCTGCGGGTTGCCGATCGCGCAGCACGACAGCACTGCGAAGTTGTTTCCGCATTCCGGGTCCCGCACCGACTCATACTGGATAACCTCCGCCGCGCATTCACGGGCGGCATCAGCCAGCTCCTGGCAAGGCGCATAGTTCGCATGCGACTTCCAAAGCAGAGTATCCCGGTCAAGCGGGGCTGTTGTCAGATCAAGCAGTGACAGGGTCTCCAGGGAAAGCGAAAACGCCGTGTATTCAACCGAATTCGCCGGAAAGGGGGTGCCAGGCGCTTCGGCCAAAATGAGCAAGCGAAGAAACGCCATTTCGGCCATGGCGGTGGTTGACGACTCACAACAGTAAAGGACGCCTTTCGTTATGCCTGACCGACGGAACCGCGAACCGGTCGGATACCGGCCGCTGTAGCGAAATGGTGTGTACAACAGCCAATTCAAATGCTCGCATTCCGCCGGAACGGGTGGTTTGGACTGCTCGATTTCCTCTTCGAGAATCGTTTGATCACCCGCGGAACGGACGAGCTTCATCGTGGATTTCTTGTGTTGCGCCTCGACGGCGCGCCAGCAGTCGCGCTTCAGCGGCCGCAACTCATGCGACAGCGCGTCGGGAGTCCAAATAGTCAACGACACGAATCAGCCCCTGCGCTGTCTGAATGAGATTTATTGGAGCATCCGCCAAAACCGTATTGGGAACCCGCAACCATTTTGCCGAAACGACGTCGTCTCCGCCGAGGATGGCATCGAGAGAGCGGTAAAAGCGCAGAAACAGCGTCGCCAGTTCACGCTGCTTGGATCCGTATGCCAGCAATCGGGAATCGCCGCCGCGAAGCCGGCTGACCGATGAGGCGGACAGACCAATGATGTTCCCCAGCACCTCATTGGTGAGGTTCAACAGCTCTCCCGCGCGAATGAAGGCAGTGCCGACAATCGCGGCGCGACGGTCATCATCTGCCGGTTTTGATGTGGCCTGAGACATAGGGCTCTACCTCGTCAACAGAACGATTATAGACTATTTTGTTCTATAGAACGATACCGGCGATTCCAGTTTTTGGATTTCACAGGAGGGACAAATATTCGCGCCGCCCGGTTTTCGCGGGCCGCTGGGCTTGCGACGCACCTGTGGGGGTTTA
>JBJKRM010000184.1:0-4198 GCA_046704685.1 Rhizomicrobium sp. | reverse complement strand
CGCGCGCCGGCGGCGCGGGCGCCTCGCATGCGATCGGCCGCGGCGGTTTGCGTTCAGCCTTCGTGTGAGGACCCGGCAGCCGGAACGGCCGCGATGGCGTCGCTGACCTTCCGCGCAGCCGGGCGCCGTTCATGCGCGCGCGGTAGACGATCCCGATGACGGAATTGCGGGTGAGCCGTCCTTCGAGAAGTTCGACGATCTCGGTCGCGGATTTGTCTTCCTCCCACAGCCGCAAGACCTCTTCCTTAAGCTCGTTCCGTGTCGTCATCGCATAGTCCTCACGTGGGAAGCCTGAGCTGGCCGCGCAGATCGGGAAGCGAGACACGCTTCATTGCAGCGACCTGCGCCAGCGTCGTCATGGCGCGCTCGTAGAGAAAGCGGCAGGTGCGATCGAGTTCTTCCTCGTTGTCGGCGATGTAGTAGCCCTCGGCCGGTGTGCCGCAGATGTGATGGCCGTCGCGGCGCAGCGCCTCGATCGTCTTGCGCAGCTGGCGCTCGTCGCTCTTGAGCCCGAAGAAGGCATCGAGCTCCTTAACCAGGTCGCGCGCTCCGATGCCGTGCTCACCGCCGATATGGCGCGACAGCGCGGCCAGCACCTGCGTGCCGTAGAGCTGGGCATCCATGTCGCGGAAGCTGCGCATCACGTCGCCCTCTGCGCACCCGCGCAGGCTTTTACGAGACGAAAGCCCCGACGTTTCTTCTCGGCCACGATCTGCGGCATCGTCTTCGACGATCCGTCCTCCAGCAGCCTGAACTCGCCGCCGAGGATCGTCAGGGCGGTCCCGATAAGGGCAGCGTCCTCGGCCGACAGGCGCGGCACCGAAAACGTGCGCGGTCCGCTGGCGGTGGGTATGCGAACGAGCAGGCGCATCAGTGCAGCGCCTCCCACGCGATGAAGATCATCGCCGCCCACGCGACCAGCGAGACGGCGAGGATGGTGCCGGCGACGAGCGACCAGCCGAGCTCGGGCTGCCGCTTCGCCGGTGGAATGCCTTTTTGGACAGGATGGGCGATCGAGAACCCAGGCGGCGTGTAGACCGGCGAATGCGCCACGCCGGGCAACAGGCTCGGCGGTTCCGTCGGACGGCGCAATTGCGTGTGGCAAGTCATGGCGACTTCCTCGTTTTGATGGATGGCCCCTTACGGGGGCCGGTCGGCCGGGTCGCGGCGCGGGTAAAAACACCGCCCTGGCTGCCGGTGTTATCCGCCACCGCCGGCTGGGTGCTCCGCGCTGGTGAGGTCGCGGAATTGATGAGCGCGTTGGGACAGCCGCCGCGGCACGCCTTGTAGAGCGCCACGCGCATCGGCGACGTCGTCATGAAGGGTTTTCTCTGGTGTTCTATGCAGCGCTGGCGCGGGATCACGCCGCAGACCGGGCACTCGACCTCGGTCTGCAAGAGCGCGCCCTCAACGGCCGCTTTTACGCGCTTCTAATCGCCCTTGTAGGTGCCTTTCAGGACCTGGCTGACGACGGACTGGCTGTAGCCGATCTGGCGCGAGACTTCGCGCTGGGAACCGCCGGCGCAGGCCGCGCGCATGATCTCGATCCACGAGGACTCGGTTTGGGCTTCTTGCTTCTTGCTCATCGCGTTGCCGCTCCTGCCAGGCGTTTCAGTTCGGCGACCGCCGTCTCGGGATCTTCGAGGCCCGCACAGGCGCGCACGCATTTCAGCGCGCGCTCGTATTCGCTGCGCGGAATGGAGATGTGGGTTTCCCGCTGGGTCGGATCGAGGTTGGGATCGATCAGCGCCTTGCGGGCGCGTCGTGGCGGAAACGGCCCTGTGTCGCGCTTAAGCACCCACAGCGCCCCGTAGGAGGTGCCTTGTCCCGGCTTGTGCTTCTGGGCGCGGGCGACGTAGCCACGCTCGGCGAGGATGCGGATATAGCCGGAGGCGCGATACCGGCTGACGACGGCGGTGGCGGCGAGATCGTCGATGGTGAACAGCCGCAGGATGCGCATCGATTGCCACATGCGGCTGCGCCCTTCGTTGCCTGCTGGACGATGCTTGCCCATCACGCCCCGTTCCCTCCCTGGGGCCGCGGTGCGCTCGGCGCCTCGCCGGTGAAGAACTGGCGCTTGCCCCACTGGCTGGCGCTGACGCGCGTGAGCCCTTGGGCTTTGGCCCAGCGCTCCATGCGCTCCAGGCCGATCACCAGCAGGCGCACCGAACCGGCGGCCTTGCGGTTGAGCTCGGCGACCAAGTCGGCATCGATCTTCACTTCGCAGAGCTCGCCGGCGATCTTCTGGGCGTCGGCTTCGTCCGCCGGATGGAACCGCACGTCAGCCAATACGCGGCCGGTGAGCTGCTTGCTGTGCGCCAGGCGCTGGTCGATGCCGCCCATGCCGATCAGGACGACAGGCACCGTCGCGTGGTCGTGCATGTCACGCAGCGACTCCCGCATCCGCTTGGAGTCGATGAGATAGTCAGCCTCGTCGACGAACAGCGGACGGCCCGAGAGCGTCAGCGCCTCGACCACGTCGCCCATCATCTGGGCGCAGGATCCGTGCGCCGAGCGGCCGAGCTCCTTCAGGATCGCCGTCAGCATCGCCGCCGGCGTCCACACGGCCCAGGCGCGCACATAGACGCCGTTGCAGCGGTTGACGTACCAGCTCACCGCCGTCGTCTTGCCGTAGCCGGTCTCGCCGTGGATGAGCCCCATGCCCGGCATGCCGGGCGCGCGATGCAGCAGTGCCTCGCCGGCCTCGGCCAGGCGGGCAACGTTGTTGACGAGCACGATCTTCGATCTCATAAATCACCTTCCTTGGAGAGGCCTTCAACAAGGCCGTTGTGATGGAGCGCCGGCGTCTCACCGCCGGCGCTTTCGTTTTCGTCGTCATGGATCAGCTTTCGCGCGGCGTATTCGGCGCTCGTCGTGTAGATCGAGAGCCAACGCGCATCGGCTTCGCTGATGTCGTCAGCTCCCTGCAGCGCCAGCGCGCGGGCAAACCGGGCCTCGGCGCTCTCCCGCTCCTCGCGCACGTCCATCTCCTCGACGAGCTCGCGGGCGCGCGGGCTGATCGGCTTGGGAGCATGCTCGATGCGCCGCGCCGGCTGGGGCAGCCTGCAGTGCACGGCAGTGTCCGGCGCGCGGGGCTCGTCTGGCGCTGGGATGCTGTCGCCGTCGAACGCATCCATCATCGCCGCAGCCGTGATTGGCAACCTGGCGCGGGCGCTGATCTCTTCGAGATCCCGCTCCTTGCGCTTCCTCTGGCCCTCGGCAGCGCGTGCGCGCCGATCGGTGAGCACGCTTTCAGTCATCCACGGCTTCTTCTCGACCAACAGCGCTTCGCAGATGAAGGCGCCCTTGGCGTCGCGGATCCACACGCGGTTGTCGTCGTGGATGTCGTATTCCACGGTGACCTTCCGCGCCTCGTGCTGGGCGAGACCGGCTGCGCGATAGCAGCGGTTGAATAGCCGCACTTCCCAACGGCGCACCGCAACGTTCTTCTTCTGCGGCCGGTAGAGCGTGTCGAAGGGCAGATGGAGCGGATTGCGCTGCAGCTCAGTCCACAGCTCGTCGGGACTTTTCCCCCCGAGGGTGGCCTTCGGGTTCGCATTGTAGGCAGCCAGGAATGCCGCCACAGCGTCGCGGTACTGCAAGAAGGTCGGCAGCACGATCTCGCCGCGCCGGATGCGATCACGAAGGCGGCTGAGCTCGTCGTCGGTGCGGCAGTGGCCGCAATAGCTCGGGAACCACTTCCCGCAGCGTTCCTCAAACCAGTGGAACCATCCTTCGGTGAGACCCTTGCCGCGCGCGTTCCCCGGCAGCGTGGTGATGGGGGAGATCGAAAGCCGCGCGTAGAGGCCGGTGGCCTCGTCGGCAAGCATCTTGTTGATGTAGCCGGAGCCCGGATCGGTGTGCAGCAAGGTCGGCACATGATCGTGCTCGCGGATCGCCGACGACAGCGCATAGAGAACGTCGAAGCTGTTCTCCATCTCGCCGAGCCACCATCCGGTGACGCGCTGGCTGCGGACATCGAGCCAGATGGTGAGCTCGGGGCGGAACGGATTGCCGGTGGCGGGATGCTGGACATAGACATCGCAGGTATGGCCGTCGCCCTCGTAGCATTCGCCGACGGCGAGCACCGACGTGTCGCGCTTGATGTGCGGGCGGATGTTCTGTGCGTAGTAGTGCACGCCTGTCCGCCTGGGCGCCGTCTCGGCCTTGTTGGACGGCAAGCTCTTCAGGTACCGCG
>JBJKRM010000183.1:0-3396 GCA_046704685.1 Rhizomicrobium sp. | reverse complement strand
ACTGGGTACCGGCCGCTTACGTGGCAGCATTACTGCTGTCCTCGCTGGTCTGGCCAGGACTGTCGCGCGATGCGCCGCGGCTGCCCACCCGTCTGACCCAGGGGGGGCTGCTGCATTGACCGCAAATCCTGGGCGAATCGAGCGGCGCCGGCAACCGAGATCGTCTCGTTTGCGTGCTGCGCGGCAATGCATTGCGCCAGCGAGCCCATGGCCGATCGGACAACCGCCGGTGCTGGAATCGTGAAATGATGAAGAAGTCTCGGCTTTACCCATCGCCGTTTGTCCGGTCGATGCTGGCGATCAGCGCAGCGCTATTCGCTGTGATTGCGACGTGCTACGCGCAGGTCCGGATGACACGGCCCGTGCTGATGCACATGCATGTCGATCTTGGCGACCGGGCCGCGCTCAGAACCGGGGCACTCTATTTCGCCAGTCAGTGCGAAGCATGTCACAGCATCCAAGGTACGCGGTTGGTTGAACTCGCCGGCATGCTGCATTTGGGCCGCGCACAAATCCTGGCAAACCTGGACACCGGCAAGACAAGCTATTTCCAGCCTGTCGTCTCCGCCATGCCAGCCGGGATTGCCAGGAAGTTCTTCGGCAAGACCCAGCCTCCGGATCTGACCGTCATCGCCAAACGGCACGCACCCGACTGGCTCTACACCTATCTTAATTCCTTCTATTTGGACCCGTCGCGACCGACCGGCGCGAACAACGTCGTCTTCCACAACGTCTCGATGCCCGATGTGCTTGCCACCTTCCAGGGACTTCAGGCGCCAATCCGCAAGATGGGCTATCGGTACGGCAAGAAGACCCTGGTCGCGGCAGGCGTGAAGCCCGTTGCCGCCGGGGCGATGTCGCCGCAACAGTTCCACGCCATGACCCGGGACATCGTGACCTTTCTCTATGCTGTCGCGCATCCGCATCAGCAGCAGCGGCAGGCGATCGGCAATTGGGTTTTGATCGGCCTGGCAGTGCTGACTGTCCTCAGCTTCCTGCTTTACAAAACCTACTGGCGCCGCGTTGTTCCGCCGCAAGGGGGACGCTGGTGGACTTACCGGCGGCAGGACACTCCGTCTGCCGGTGCCGGGCGCGGTGAGAGCACGCCAGCCAACCGCGGCTCCTGGGGGCGGCGTTGATGCGGGGAGTTCAGGCTTGGCCGGCGCGAGACACCCAGGCGAATTCCGGCCCGCCGCTCGATCCGGCGAAGGCGCTAGCTGCTTATCCTGGCCGGCCTGCCTACGCGGCTCAGGCGCTCGGCCTTGTCTTCTATGTTCTTGCCATCTGGCTCGAGGTCTATCTCGACACGCGCAAGGCGGCGACGGCCGGCATGGATACGGTCCGCGAAAGCCACCGCCGCTGGCGCCTGCGCTCAAGCCTGCTCTTCTTCACCTGGACCATTCTGGGCGGCCTGACGTTGCCGTTCGGATTCGGCCTTCCCGTGCTGTTGGCTGCCTGGCTATGGTTCGCCGCGCGGGTGACGATCGGGTGGTTCCGCTGGGAACGTGGTCTGCCTGCCGGATGGCCCGGCCAGCCACAACGAACCAGTGATCGCCAGGGCTGCGGCGGAACCCTGCAAAATCATCTGTGGAAACAATCGTGATGTCCCGTCACACCCGCGTCCCCACCTTCGAGACTCTGCTCGGCTACGAGCCCAAGCGGTCCATGTTGGAGGGACGCATTCTTCTGATCACCGGTGCTGCGAATGGCATTGGCAGGGCGCTGGCGATTGCTTGTGCGTCGTTTGGTGCGACAACGATCCTGCTCGACAGCGATGGTTCCGGATTGGGGATTACCGAGGAGTCAATTATTAGCCGGGGGTGGCCGGCGCCCATGCTTTGTGTTCTCGACCTTGCGGGCAGCACGCTCGATGTTCTGCGGAGGGTGCCCGATCGGATCGAAGCCGAATTTGGGCGGCTGGACGGGTTGGTCAACAACGCGGGCTGGATTGGCGTGCTGACACCGTTCGAGCACTGCGCCGTGGCGATGTGGTCGCGAGCGCTGAATATCAATCTGGCAGCGCCGTTCTTCCTGACCCAGCAGTGCATGCGGCTGCTCCACCGTGCCGCCGATCCCGTGGTGGTTTTCTCGCTGGATGATGCGTCCCGGGCCTATTGGAGGGGTTACGGTGTTGCGAAGGCTGGCCTGGAGGGCCTTCTCCATATTCTCGCCGACGAGTATCACCCGACAAGCGCGCATCCGGTAAGGGTCGTCGGCATTGACACGGGGCCGGTCATGACCCCGGGCCGCAGCCGCCATTATCCCGGCGAACAGGCCGATGCGCACCCGCAACCCCAGGCCGTTGTAGGCCCATACCTCTACCTGATTACGCATAAACCTCAGCCAATTTTAAGAGCCGGTAAGGCATGGGGGCGGTGCGCACACTGGCCCAGCAGAGGCGCGGAAGCATGGCAGCGAGATCGTATCGCCGGTTGAAGCGGTATTCGAACTCCGCGAGGTAGCGGGGGACATGCTTGCTGTCGATTGATCGGTAGGTGCCGACGATCGCAGCCTTGATATTCCCGAGTGCCGTGTTGACCCACTTGAAGGCCGGCTTACGCACGCTCTCGACCCCGCCGCCGGTCTTGATGGCCTGATGGGTGCATCCGGCGTCGGTAACGCTTGCAAAGCACTGAAGCCCATCGCTGACGACCGAGCAACTCGCGGCGAGGCAGCGCCTGGCGAAGGTCGACAGAGCGTGCTTGGAGAAACCGCTGACGCGTGCCAGCTTGATGCGGACCGGCTTGCCATCCGCGGAAGTCTCGACCGCGGCGACAAATGGTGTCTTTCCCGCGGCCCCGCGCCCTCGCTTGCCACCGGTGCGTTCACCACCGAGATAAGCGTCGTCGATCTCGACCCGGCCGGTCAGTTGCTTCGATCCATCTCGCTCCAGCATGACCTGTGTGAGCTTGTGCTTGATCTTCCAGGCGGTGGTCTGGGTCACACCAAGACGGCGGCCGAGTTCGATGCTGGAGATCCCCTGCTTGGATTGGGTGAGATGGTACATGGCGCGAAACCAGGTGCGCAGCGGCAGCTTGGTCGAGGCGAAGATAGTGCCGGCGATCGGCGAGGTCTGCCGTCGGCACGCGGTGCATTGAAAGAGCCCGCGCGACTTCACCTGACTGTACTCGCGACCGTCACAGGCCGGGCAGACAAACCCGTCAGGCCAGCGGGAAGCAATCACCACCGCTCGGCATTGTTCCTCAGTACCATAGAGACGCTCGAATGCGGGCTCACTGAGCCCCTTCTGGAACTGCACCGTATTGCGGGCCATCTTGCTTCTCCGTCGGAGGGCATCGTGTTCCCGGTCTGTACCATATTTCCAGCGGCTGAGCAAGGTGCGTAATCAGGTACCTCTATGCACTGGGTCCCGACGCGGCAGGAAGGACAGGGCTT
>JBJKRM010000182.1:0-9728 GCA_046704685.1 Rhizomicrobium sp. | reverse complement strand
GGCTGGGGCTGGGGCGGTTCGATTCAGGTGAGCCGCAGCTTGTTCCGCGATCGCGTGGTGCCGTTCGTTCGCGGCACATTTGCCCGCGTCGCCCAGGGCGGGCTGGCCGAAAGCGGCGTCGATACGTTTGATCTGCAGTACAACCCGATCGACGACAACACCTTTGTCGGCGATCTCGGCCTCAAGGTGAATGTGCTGCCTGAAACCGCCAGAACCAAATTGCAGGTCATGGCGGCCATACGTCACGATTTCTCCGTTCCCGGTGAACGGATCAAGGGATCGTTCGACTCGCTGTCCGGATCGAGCTTCGACTATTCGTGGAAGGGCGATTCCGGAAATACACTCCTGCTCGGCGCCAGCGCCGATGGCAGTGTGACAGACAAGCTGATGGTGTTCGGCCGGGTGGGCGGTGAGTTTTCGCAGTTCCGCCGCTCGGTTAATTTCTCGGTCGGCGCGAAGTATCGCTTCTAGGAGCCGCCGCATCGCGTTTTTTTGAAGGTACAGTAACGAAGGCAATTACTGGCTGGCAGGTGGAAAACCTGCCAGCTTTTTTTTGCGCCCTTCCGGCGTGGCGCAGGGCGCCGGAACGGATTCGCTCGAAATCAAACTAAGACCGAATTGCAAACGAGCGGCGGTCATATTTGTGCGATCAACTGTCTTCCGGTTGCCAAACCGATCCACGAAAGTTGTATGGTTTCGTCCACAGACGACATGAAGCGGCACGGTTGCTGCCGAAGGCGGCAAAGGCTCTGTTGTTTGCAGCGGTGATGTTCCAGTGGGGTGCAAGAACCATGCTCCGGGTATTGGCCGTCCGCTTGGTGATGATTTTGGCTCTGGTTGCGGGATGGTCCGCACCGGGTCTGGCGCAGGATCTTCCGGGGGCGAGCACGCCGGCGATGCAGGCTGCACCCGCCACGACGCCGGCCAACTACATGCCGCGGAACGAAGCGTCGGGCATCACCGACGAGCACTACCGCCTCGGCACCGGCGACAAGCTGAAGATCACGGTTTATGGCGAAGAGGACTTGAGCGGCGAGTTCCTGGTCGACGGATCGGGGCAGGTGCAATTGCCGTTGGTCGGACAGGTCAAGGCGGCCACGCTCACCATCCACGAATTCGTCGCCGAAGTGACCACCGCGCTGAAGGACGGATATCTCAAGGATCCGAAGGTCAGCGTCGAAGTGCTGAACTACCGTCCGTTCTACATCATCGGCGAGGTGAACAAGCCGGGCGAATACCCTTATGAGAACGGGCTGAGCGTCCTGGGCGCCGTGGCCCTGGCCGGCGGCTACACCTATCGCGCCAACGACAATGACGTTTATGTCCGCCGCGCGGGCAAGGGCAAGGAAGAATCCATGCCTGCCGATTCCACGACGAGGGTCTATCCCGGCGACATCATCCGGGTGGCCGAGCGGATATTCTGACAGGCGCAGCTAGTCGTCCAGCCGCTCGAATTTGCCTTCGATCACATTGTCCTTGGCAGGGCGTCCCCGGTCATGGCGCAGCCTGCCGAGGGCCCGGCCGGCTGTTTCCATCACCGCGGGAATCCGGCGGTGGGCGACGAAAACGATCACCACCAAGACGAAGATCGCCACGTGCCAGAAGCTCAATCCGCCCATTTCTGCCCCGCAAAGAGTGTCATCCCGGATTCGGTCCGCCGCGGCACGTCAAGTTTACCCTATTTCGTTTGGAGACGTCGCGCTCAGGCGGTCCGCCGACGCATCACGGTTAAGAAGAGGCCTAATTTAAAAGATGACGTGCGACCGCGCGATTTCCCTCCCAGCAAATTTGCGATGGTACTTGCGAAGGCACACTGCCTGAAGAAACGCCGGAAGATGGCAGTGTGTGCCTTTGCAAACAGCAATGACAGTGCTTTCCTACCGGCATGTCACAGGATCTTCGCGAACGCGGGCGGTGGCTTGCTCGTAATGTACTGCCGCACGAGGCGTTGATCCGCGCCAAACTGAACACGATATCCGTCTATGGCCTGGAGATCGAAGACGTTATCCAGGAGATGTATGCGCGCCTTCTGTCCGTGCCGTCCTTGGATGCCATCCGTTACCCCAGGCAATACGCCATCCAGACCGCCAAGGCGATCGTCATCGATCATGTTCGCCATTCGCGGGTGATCGCCATCACCTCGAGCGGCAGCCTGGACACGCTGGACAGCCCGGTCCCGGAGCCCAGCACCGAAGAGCGCCTGGAATTCCAAGGGGAAATCCTGGCCGTGGCAGACGCCCTGGCACAGCTTCCAGCCACCTGCCGGGAGACCCTGATCTTGCGGCGCATGGAAGGTTTGTCGCAGCGGGAAGTAGCGCAGCGCCTAAAAATAAGTGAAAAGACAGTCGAAAAGCACATGACGAATGGCGTGCGGCTGTTGATCAAAATATTCGGTCGCGGAGGGAAATCCCGGGTACGTACGTCCTTTAAGAAGGAAGATGTGTGTATCGAAGATGTCGACTGTAAATCAGGAGATTGACAGGCAAGCCGCAGAGTGGGCTGTGAAGCGGGATTTGGAGGAGTTGTCTGCCGAGGAGCAGGCGGCGTTCGAATCCTGGCTTGCGGCCGACATCCGGCATCTGGGTGCATACGGCCGGGCGGAGGCCGTCCTCGGCCGGCTCGAGCGCGTCCATGCCGGTGCCGTCGACCAGCTGCGCGCCTGCGCGACGAGCGGGCCACCGATGTGGGCCCGACGGCGCGTCATCTTGACGGGTAGTGTCGCTGCAAGCTTTGCGGCGGTGGGGATCGTCGGCCCCGCCCTTTGGCGGCACGCAAAAGGTGAAGTCTTTGCCACCAGCCTCGGCCAGGTGCGGGAGGTTCCGCTGACCGACGGTTCGCTGGTCGTCCTCAATACCGAGTCCAAGCTTTCCGTTCAGTACACGCCCGAAAGACGGGAAATCCACCTTTTGCAGGGCGAAGCCCTGTTCGACGTCGCCAAAAACAAGAATCGGCCCTTCATTGTGACGGCCGGCGACATGCGGGTCCGGGCGGTTGGAACCGCCTTCACCGTCTCCATGCTGCCGAAGCGTCCCATACAAGTGCTGGTGAAGGAAGGCGTCGTGGAACTGAACCGCAGCGGTCCGGATGCCGGACCGCCGGTGCAGGTGAAGGCCTATACGCAGGCGCTGGCCCCTCGCGGCGAGCCGATCGTTGCGGCGGGCGTGCCGCAGTCCAAGCTCGATCGCAATCTGGCGTGGCAATATGGCCGGATCGCCTTCGACAACGAGACCCTGCAGGATGCGGTGCGGGAATTTGCACGGTACAGTGACATTCGGATCGTGGTCGATCCGGCCGTGGCACACCGGACGGTTACCGGGTTGTTCGTGTCGAACGATCCGGTTGGGTTTGCCAAAGCCGCTGCAGCGGTCCTCAAGCTGCATGTTGCGGTAAGCGGGAAAGAAGTGAGGCTGTCTGGCAAGGCGGATGGTGGCCCATAGGGAAATCGGCAGCTCGCTCGTCAACTGGTCGAGTATCAGGAGAGGGCGCACATCATCCGCACAAGCGCGGAGTAGAGGGGAGGGCATGAGAACCGGGGTTATTCGGGCCGCCGTGTGCGGAACGATAGCCTCTGTGGGGTTGTTCTTAGGCTCATCCGCTTTCGCGCAGGTCAAGCAATTCGACGTTCCGTCACAAGACGCCGGAAAATCGGTGCCGGAGCTTGCACGCCAAGCTGGGATTCAGGTCGTGGCGCCTGGCGATCAGCTCCATGGCGTCATTACGCCAGCGATCAAGGGTGCGTATGATGTAATCGCTGCTCTCAACCTGATGCTTAAAGGGACTGGCCACGGGGTCAGTCACTCGGCAGACGGGGTCGTGACGAACTCTCTGCCCGATCAAAAAGGACAGGAGGAGCGGGAAGACATGTTGTTAAAAGGCCAAAAAACGGCGGTTTCGGTACTAGCCTTGATGGTCGGCGGTGCTCTGTCAGGGGCGCCGGCAAACGCACAAGCGAACGAGCCACAGACGATCGAGACGGTGGTGGTGACCGGGCAGCGCGCGGCGCTCGATTCCGCGATCCAGTTGAAGAAGAAGGCCGAGGAAATCGTCGACAGCGTGTCGGCCGAAGACGTCGGCAAGCTCCCCGACAACAGCGTCACCGAAGTGCTGCAGCGCGTCGCCGGCGTCAACATCACCCGCATCCAGACGGGCGGCAACAGCGAAGACTATGTCGGTGAAGGCACCGGCATCACCATCCGCGGTCTGACCAATGTGGTCAGCCAGATCAACGGCCGCGACGCCTTCAGTTCGGCGAACGGACGCAACCTTGCTTGGGAAGACGTTCCCCCGGAATTGATGCAGGGCGTCGACGTCTACAAGAGCTTGTCGGCATCGCTGCCGGAAGGCGGCTTCGGCGGCATCGTCAATCTGCGCACCCGCCAGCCCTTCGATTTCGACGGCCTGACGATCAATGCCACCCTGACCGGCAACTATGCCGACTATTCCGCGGCGGCGCGCTTCGGCGGCGTCGGCCTGATCAGTGATCGCTGGCACACCAAGATCGGCGACATGGGCCTGCTGCTCAACGTCGCTTATTCGAACCTGTTGACCAGGGCCGATGGTGTGCAGGTCAACCCCTATGTCCCGGTGGTGTGGTCGCCCAATTATCCCATCAACGACAATCTGCCGTGGGTGGGCTCTTATAACCTGACCACCGACAGCCCGAATCCGACCACCTGCTCGGGCAATGCCTCCTTCACCTGCCAGGAAGTCTACGTCCCGCAGGCGATCAACTACACGCAGCGCAACGACGACCGCCAGCGCGCCGGTTATTATGCGGCGTTCCAATGGAACCCGTCCGAATATCTGACCTTGTTCGCGACGGCTTTCGTCTCGCGCTACAACGAGAACACGCTGTCCCGCTCGATCACCAACACGATCTCGGGATATGTGGCGCTCGATCCGTCCAGCACCAACACCTTCGACAAGAACGGCAATCTGCTGTCCTCGAACGGCCTGAGCTCCTTCCAGTATCAGGATCCGGGTGCCTCGGCCTATTTCGGCGTCAATTCCGGCTGGGCCTATCAGAAGATCCCGTATCAGTTCGATTCCAACCTGAACCACCAGGTCAACCAGACTGCCGACTACTCCGCCGGCGGCGAGTGGGATCCGACCGACAGCCTCGCATTGAAGTTTGCTCTCCAGCACGTCGAGTCCTTCGCCAGGGTCAATGGCAAGTGGGCCGACCTTTATGCCTTCGTGCCCGGCTACGGCGTGACGCTCAGCCAGTACGGCAATTCTTCGACGCCCGTTCTGTCATTCCCGTCCGTCGACATGACCAACCCGTATCGCTTCGGGTGGAACAGCACGATGGACCACAACATGAACAACTCGGGGCAGGAGAACGCGATCTACCTCGATGGCAGTTATCGGGTCAGCGACAGCAAGTTCATTCATGCCGTCAAAGTCGGCTTGAAGATCACCGACCGCACGGAAAACGACTGGGAGACACCCTACAATTGGAAGGCCCTGACGCCGTCCTACCAGACTGGTTGGGTCGTGGTCGATGGATCGGGCAACCCGGTCTATGACTCCTCGGGACGGGTGGAGCAGTGCTTTACCGCCTCCGCCACCTGCGCCTCGATGAACGTCGCTTCGATCAATGCGGTGAACACGGCCGGCAGCGCCGATCCGAGCTACAGCACCCTGGTCAACACCGGCACTTGGTTCGCCGGCAAGGCCGGACTGCCCGCCCAGGCGTGGTTCCCGTCGGAGACTCTGCTGCGGCAGAACTTCAGCACCATCCATTCCTACACCAATGGCCTGGGCGCGCCCGGCGATCAGACAACCGCCGTCTCATATACGCCGGACGACCATAGCAAGCTCAAGGAGACGCTGTTGGCGGCCTATGCCGAATTGCACTTCGGCTATGACCAGTGGCGGATGCCGATCTCGGGCAATGTCGGCGTGCGCGTCGTGGCCTATAAGGACAAGGCCTCCGGCGGCTTCGTCAATCCCTACTTCACCAGCCCGATCGCTCTGCAGCCGGTCAGCAACTACGACAATTGCGGCGCCACTCCGACGCCGACGACCTGCATCACCCAGAGCGGGTATGTGCCAAACGTCGTCCAATTCGTGGTGCCGAAGACCTATGAGATGAAGTCAGGCAGCCATTCGGAAGTCGACGCGCTGCCGTCGATCAACATCCAGATCCTGCCGCTGCCGGAAATGGCGCCCGGCTTGAAGGTGCGCCTCGCCGCATCGCAGGGCGTTTCGCGTCCGACGTTCGCGCAGCTCAACCCGAGAGGCTCGATCTCCGGCTCGTATGTCGGCACCTATCAGTCCTACTTCAACGGCAGCATGGGCAATCCGGACCTCAAGCCGGAGAAGGCCGATCAGTTCGACGCCTCGATCGAGTACTACTTCCATGACGGCGGAATGGTGCACGTCGCGCCGTTCTACAAGCAAATCCACAACTACATCGCCAATGGTGTGAGTACGGTTGACACCACCCTGAATGCGACGGTCACCGGCGGCACCACGTCCCAGGGCACCATGGGCTGCACCATGCCGGTCACCATCGGCGAGAGCTGCCCGCAGACCATCGCGGCTGTGGTCGTCCAGCCGCTCAACGAGAAGCAGAACGCGATCGTCCGGGGCGTCGAGTTCGGCGTGACGAAATACCTGAGCTTCCTGCCATCGCCGCTCGACGGCTTCGGTGTGGACTTCAACTACACCTACATGTCGAGTTCGCAGCCTGGCGCCCTGGCCTATGACATGAAGGGCAATCGCATCAACGGGCTGCCGATGGTCGGTCTGTCGAAGAACACGATCAACGCCGCCCTGATGTACGACAAGCAGCCGATCTCGATCCGCCTCGCCTACAATTGGCGCGACGACTTCCTGGTCACCACGGCGGCATACCAGACCACCAACCAGTACAACTACGCGCTCAACCAGCCTGTCACCTCGCTGGGTGTCATGCAGGGCGATGTGGTGCATTACTCCCTGCCGGTGTTCCAGTATCCCTCGGGCCAGCTCGATGCCAGCCTGACACTGACGCTGACCGACAACATCTCGTGGTCGTTCCAGGCGTCGAACCTGACGAAAGAGGTTGCGCGCCTCTACATGGGCGTCGGCAATCACCGGGTCAACCGCAGCTGGTACACGGCCGACACGCGGTACTCGTCGCAACTGCGCTGGAAATTTTAGGGGAAACAGTTCGCGGGTAGAGCGGTGGTCTTGAACGGCCACCGCGGCCTGGGAGGAAAAAGATGTCGAACATGAAAGAAAAGATCATTCGCAACGGACTCGCTCTTACGGCGAGCGCGCTGGCGCTTGCGGCGGCCTGGGGGGGCGCCGATGCGCAGACCTATCAAACGATGAGCGGTTTTCAGACAGTCACGATCGACTCGACGTTTGCATCTAATTACAACACCTTCGAGGTGACGAACGGCACCGAGGCGGTCATCGTGCCGTCCTGGGCGCAGGCGACCTGGGCCGTGGGAAACAATACGGCCGTTACGCTGAGTTCGCCCGGTGGAGCCGCCAATATTTCGACGCTCAACCCGTGCCAGAACGGCAGTTTGGCCTATAGCGCCACGTCGTGCCTCGGCGGCGCGCCGCTTCTCCAGGTCGATCAAGGCGGCACCCTCGTTCTCGGCGGCCAGCAGACCAACGGCAGCATCGTCGGCGGCTACGGATTTGAGGACGCGATCCACGCCGATGGTGACGTGGTCATCCAGTACGCCGGCCCACCGCAGAGCTGGGGCACGCCGACGCAGCAGTTCGTCGGCACCAATGCGTTCCTGGGCAACGTCACCATGGCCAACCAGGCCACGGCCACTTTCGGTCTCAGCTGGGCCTCCGGGAATACGCAGTTTGGTCCCAACACCAACCTGATCCTGGACGACAGCTCGGTCCTGTCGATCTATCAGTCTGCGGGAGCGCCACTTGTCATGGGCGGCTCGCTGCAAGGGACGGGCACTTTGATGCTCGGCAACGGAACCCTGGTCATCAATGGCCAGAACACCGCGGCCAATCCGTTCCTCGGCACGCTGACGGTCAATCCCGGCAATATGGTGGTGATCGGCGATGGCAGTCATCCGGGCGCCATCTATGGCGATCCCGGCCATCCGACGGCGCAGACCCTCGATATCCACGGCAACACGGCCGGCGCTCCGGTGCTGCGCGGTCTCGGCACGGTCGATGCTACCGTCACCAATACCGGCGGTGTCGTGGAGCCCGGTTATGGCAGCACGCTCGGCAATCTGACGGTCGCGGCCTACAGCCAGGACAACACCGGCACCCTCAAGGTCGAGGTCAGCCCGACCGCGGTTGCCGGTCTGCATGTTCTGGGCGACGCCTCGCTCGGCGGCACCCTGAACGTCACGATCGACCAGGGCAACTACGCCACCAAGATCTACAACATCGTGCAGGTTGACGGCACGATGACCGGTGATTTCAACTCGATCACCACCAGCAGCACTGTGCAAGGCGCCATCGCCGCCGTGACCAAGACGTCCAACGGCTATCAGGTGGTGACCGAGGTGGTGCAGGGCGCCGCGGCGTCGGCGCCGGTCGTCGTCGGGCATCTGGTCTCGACCAACCGCCTGAACAATATCTTCCTGGTCAATTCACTGTATGACCAGATCGCGCTCGATACGCCGCGCAGCCGCGCCGAGGTCGGCCGCAACAAGTATGTCTGGATCGAGGGCTTCGGCCGTCATTCCGGCGTGTCGCGCAACGATGTCGGCTATCACTCGACCACGGCCGGCGTCACGGTGGGGGCCGAGTATCGCAGTGAGAGCAACAACGTTGTCGGCTTGGCGATGTCCTATTCGGTCGGAAACCTGAGGGCCAAGGGTGCCAGCACGGCCGACCTGGACAGCTTCAATGTGGCGCTCTATGGCGGCACCAATCTGCAGTACATGCGCCTTGACGGTGTTCTGTTCTATGACATCTTCAGCACCAGTGCGAACCGCGACTTCGGAACGGACGGCATCGCCAAGACCAGCCCCGGCGGCTATTCCATGGGCGGTTCGCTGCAGCTCAGCCAGCCGATGCTCCATGGGCTGCTGACGCCCTATATCCGTGGCATCATCACGCGCCAGCATCTGGGGGCTTCGGTCGAAACCGGCGCCACGCTGCTTGATCTGCGTTACAACGGCATCAGCACCAATACCTTTGCGGGCGATGTCGGATTCCGGATCAACCCCTTGGTGGCGCATCCCGAGAGCAAGACCAAATTGCTGGTCACCGTCGCCCTCGAGCACGACTTCTCGGCTCTTGGCGAAACGGTCTCCGGCACCTTCCCGGTCGACAACGGCCAGAACTGGAGCTCCTACTGGAGGGGTGATTCCGCGAACACCGCCCTGGTTGGGCTCAACATCGCCCGCAAGGTCACGGATCATCTCGAGATCTCGGGGCGCGTGAACGGCCGGTTCTCGCTTTACCAGACCGGCGGCGAGATCGCGCTCAACGCGAGGTACCGTTTCTAAGCGTGTCGTTACCCCGCGCCCTTCCAGCGGGTGTTTTGACTCGTCTGACTTGGGGGCGGCATTGCCGCCCCCTTATTTTTTTCCCAACTGGTTTATAAAAGGGGGGAGGGCAGAAGGAGGAGAGTGACAATGCAGACAAGGCGTACGGTCGTTATCTCCATGCTGGGAGCGCTCGCACTGATCGGCGGCGCCGAGGCCGCCGACGACGGCCTGCCCAAGGCCAAGGTGATCAAAGGCAAACCGCCGATCCTCGATTTCGGCAACGGGCTCTAGGTGCCGAGGTACTAGTGT
>JBJKRM010000181.1:0-6034 GCA_046704685.1 Rhizomicrobium sp. | reverse complement strand
CGCCGCGCGGATGGCGCAGACATAGCCACCGGGACCACCACCGACGACAACGACATCAAAATTCTCAGCCATGAGATACTCCGGTTAGCCGCCCCCAACTACGCTCGCGATCACGGCAAAGGCGAGCGCTGGGGAAAGAAAGAATACGGCGTAGATGAAGCCGATGCCGGCGAATTTCAAGCCGGTTTTCTTCCATCCCTGGCCGTAGAAGCGTTTGAGAGACAACAGAAAGTACGTCGAAACAGAGAACCAGGTCAGGGCCGCCACCCAACCACCGGCCATCACCTGCGCCAGAATGGCCGCACCGATCAGCACGACGAAGGCGAAGGTGTGCATGGTGAGCGAAAAGACCAGATGGTCCACGAACAGGAACTCATTTCGCTGTTTTCGATAGAACAAAGCCAACAGCACTGCGAATAAAGGCAAAAGGACGAACAGGATGCGCGGAATCCAGGTGGTGAGCGGTCCGTTCAACGCCGCCGGGTCAGTTTCGAGCTTGGTGAATGTTCCGTACACACCGCGCATGAACCAACCCACATCCTTGGTGTCCTTCCTCATCTCCTTGTTGACCTTGTCGAGCGTCTTCCTCACGTCCGGCGTGATCTGCATATCCTTGTTGCCGATGGGCGCGAAGAACACTGCATGTGTCGTGATCGTATTGGTCGCCGTATGGCCGTCGGCCTTGATCGCGGGAATTTTGATCCCGCTCATCGTAGGGTCAGACAGGGAGATATTGCCTTTGGCGTCCGATTTCAGCCCTTTCAAAATCTCCGGCTTGCCATTGATGGTGCGGATCACGTGCCCGGCCTTGTCGTGAGACAGTGTTTCCGAATGGACCTGCAGTCCGAGTTGGACAAACGCCAGATTGGTCACTGACAAGAACAAGAAAAATAGCAACGAAACGAAGAGGTACAGCCGCACAGCAGGAACGTAGGGCTGCGTGCGGCCATCTCGGAAGGCTTTGGGCAATTCGCCAGGCTGCCATAGCAGCGCTCGCGTGGTGCGCAGAATGCGGCTATCGAAACTGATGATGTCCTTTACGAACTCGTGCGCCAGATGCTTGATCGTGCGCCGGTGCGTATTGTTCGGCTGACCGCAGATGGCGCAATAGGGCCCGATCATGGGATGGCGGCAGTTGGGGCAAGACTGCGGGGCCGAGCCACGTTCCGCCATCGCCGAGGCGGCCATCTCCACGGCCGCCACACCGCCGGTCTCCAGAACAGCTTCGAATTCTTCCATTTCAATGCTGACTTATAGCAGCATTGCGGCCGGTTCTTCGACGTATTGTTTGAACACCTGAAGGAATCGAGCCCCGGTTGCGCCATCGATGACACGGTGGTCGCAGGACATGGTCACCGCCATGACGGTCGCAACTTCGACCTTGCCGCCGGCCACCACGGCCTTTTGTTCCCCGGCACCCACCGCCAGGATGCCAGCATGCGGCGGGTTGATGACGGCCGTGAAGTGCTTGATGCCGAACATGCCGAGATTGGAGATAGCGAAGCTGCCGCCTTCGTATTCCTGGGGCTTCAGCTTCTTGGAGCGGGCCCGCTCGGCCAAAGACTTCACCTCCGCGGAAATGGCCGCCAGGCCCTTGTCCTCCGCATGGGAAACAATCGGCGTTATGAGGCCGAAATCAAGCGCGACCGCCACGCCGACATCGGCATGCTTGTGGCGCAGCACGGCGTTCTCGGTCCAGCTGGCGTTGCACTCCGGCACCTTCTTCAGAGCCAGGGCTGCGGCCTTCACCAGGAAATCGTTAACCGACAGCTTGTAGGCGCCATCGCCTTTAGGAGACTGGGCGTTGAGCTTGGCACGCGCCGCCAACAACGCATCGATACGACAGTCGATCGTCAGGTAGAAGTGCGGGATGCTCGATGTGGATGCCGTGAGGCGCTTGGCAATCGCCTTGCGCATCGAGTCATGCGGGACTTCATCGTAATCATCCGGGCTGTAGAATAAGCGGGCATCGGGAAGGGCGCTCGGCTGCGCCGCTTCGGCAGCGGACGTCTTCGCGCCAGGCCGCGCCGTGCCGGGTTGGGCGCTTTCCACGTCCGACTTGACGATGCGACCGCGCGGGCCCGAGCCGGTGAGAGACGCCAGATCGATGCCTTTCTGCTGGGCAATGCGCTTGGCCAAGGGTGAGGCGAAAACACGCGCACCGTTGGCGGCGGCCTGCGCAACCGGCTTCGGCGCTTCAGCTTTCATGAGAGATACCGGTGCTTCCACCTTGACCTGCTTGACGTCCTTGGCCTCGGCGGCGACCGCAGCCTTGATGCTGCTCATGGCGGAGTGAATGTCGGTAGCCGACGCGGAAGCGGCCGCACTAGCATCCTCGCCCTCACCCAACAGCACCGCGATCGGCGCATTGACCTTCACGCCCTCGGTGCCCTCCGCCACCAAGATCTTGCCAATGCGTCCTTCGTCAACCGCCTCGAATTCCATGGTGGCCTTGTCAGTCTCGATCTCGGCGAGGATGTCGCCGGAATGGACTTCGTCGCCTTCCTTGACATGCCATTTGGCGAGCTTGCCCTCTTCCATGGTGGGCGAAAGCGCAGGCATCAGGATCTGTGTTGTCATCAGCGGGCCTCGAGCGGCGTCAGTTTGTGCACGTTGGCTTCCCATTCCCGGCCGTTGAACGGATTGATCTTGACCGAGCGGAATTCGTCGCGGTTCAGACAGCGGAAGTTCACGCTGTAACCGCCGGGATGCGAACGCGGAATATAAAAGGGCTTGATGCCGCACACCGAACAGAACAGGTGCTTGGCGGTCTTGGTGTTGAATTCGTAGGTGGTGAGCTTGTCCTCGCCCAAGATGAGCCGGAAACGGTCCTTGGACACGATGAAGTGCAGATGGCCGCTTTTGGCGCAGATCGAGCAGTTGCAGTCGTCGATTTCGACATCGTCCGGTGCCAGCACCTCAAAAGCAACCGCGCCGCAATGGCAGCCACCGCGATGCCAGGACATTTCGGACGACGTCGCCATCATCACGACCGATAAAGAACCGCCATCGCCGCCTGGACCACATCGGCCACGGTCGGCAGGGCCAGCTTCTCGAGGTTGGCCGCATAGGGCATCGGCACGTCCTTGCCGGCGACCTTGGCAGGCGGAGCATCAAGATAGTCGAAGGCTTTGTCGACGACTTGTGAAGCGATCTCCGAACCGATCGAACACACCGGCCAGCCTTGCTCCACAGTCACCAAACGGTTGGTCTTCTGAACCGAGGCCACGATGGTGTCGGTGTCAAGCGGGCGCAGGGTGCGCAAGTCGATCAGCTCGGCCTCGATGCCTTCCTTGGCCAGATCTTCGGCAGCTTCCAGGATGATGCCGACGCTGATGGAATGGGCCACCAGGGTGACATCCTTGCCTTCACGGATGACGCGCGCCTTGCCGATCGGCAGCACGAAATCATCCAACTTCGGCACCGGGAAGGAACGCCCGTAGACGATCTCGTTCTCCAAGAAGATCACCGGATTGGGATCGCGGATCGCCGCCTTCAACAGGCCTTTCGCATCGGCAGCGAAATAAGGCGAGATCACCTTCACGCCCGGAATGTGTGCATACCAAGACGAATAATCCTGGCTGTGCTGGGCGGCGACGCGCGCCGCCGGGCCGTTGGGGCCGCGGAACACGATCGAGCATCCCATCTGGCCACCGGACATGTAGCGGGTCTTGGCGGCGGAGTTGATGATCTGGTCGATCGCCTGCATGGCGAAGTTCCAGGTCATGAATTCGACGATCGGCTTGAGGCCACCGAAGCCGGCACCGACGCCCAGACCGGCAAAGCCATGCTCGGTGATCGGTGTGTCGATCACGCGGTTGGCACCGAATTCGTCGAGCAAACCCTGGCTCACCTTGTAGGCGCCCTGGTATTGCGCCACCTCCTCGCCCATCAGGAAGACGTCGGCATCGCGCCGCATCTCCTCGGCCATGGCATCGCGCAAAGCCTCGCGCACGGTCATGGTCACCATTTCGGTGCCTTCCGGCACTTCCGGCTCGACGATAGCGACCCTTTGCACCGGCGGAGGATACCCCTGGATGTTGGCGCGGCTCTCCGCCTTCTCGGCTTTCGCCGCTTCGACCGGTGTGCCCGAACGCTTGGGAGGATTGGCGGAGATCACGTCCGCGGCAACCGGCGGCGGCTCGGCACCATCGGCGGAAATCAGCTCGGCGATCGGCGCATTGACCTTCACGCCTTCGGTGCCTTCAGCGACCAGAAGCTTGCCGATGCGGCCTTCATCGACCGCTTCGAATTCCATCGTGGCTTTGTCGGTCTCGATTTCGGCAAGGATATCGCCGGAATGGACTTCGTCGCCTTCCTTAACGAGCCATTTCGCGAGCTTGCCTTCCTCCATGGTGGGAGAAAGTGCGGGCATTAATATCTGTGTGGACATCAGGCGAGCACGTCCGTGTAGAGCTCGGAAGCCTCAGGCTCCGGGCTTTCGATGGCGAATTCCGCCGCCTCGTTGACGACGAGGCGGATTTCTTTGTCGATGGATTTCAGTTCGTCTTGCTTAAAAACGCCGCGATCGACCAGCTTCTTGCCGAACTGTTCGATGGGGTCCCTGCGTTCACGGATGGACTGAACCTCGTCGCGTGTGCGGTACTTGGCCGGGTCCGACATGGAATGACCGCGATAGCGGTAGGTCTTCATCTCCAGGATGATCGGGCCGCCACCGTCCCGCACGAAGGCAAGCGCCCGCTGGCCGGCGGCGTACACCGCCTCGACATCCATGCCGTCGACCTCTTCGCCTGGCACGTTGAAGGACTCGCCGCGGCGGTAGAATTTCGGCTGGGAACTGGCGCGCTCGACGCTGGTGCCCATGGCGTACTGGTTGTTCTCGATGATGTAGACGACGGGCAGCATCCAGAGCTTGGCCATGTTGAAGCTCTCGTAGACCTGCCCTTGGTTGGCCGCGCCTTCACCCATATAAGCCACGGTCACGGCACCGTTGTCCCGGTACTTGTTGGCAAAGGCCAGTCCCGTCCCGAGTGGCACCTGAGCGCCGACGATGCCGTGGCCGCCGAAGAAGTTCTTCTCGAGCGAGAACATGTGCATCGAGCCGCCCTTGCCCTTGGAGTAACCGGCGGCCCGTCCCGTCAATTCCGCCATCACACCTTTGGGATCCATGCCACAGGCCAGCATATGACCGTGATCACGGTAGGCCGTGATCACTTGGTCTCCGGCCTTCAGGTTGGACTGCATGCCGACGACGACCGCTTCCTCGCCGATATAGAGGTGACAGAAGCCCCCGATCAGACCCATGCCGTAGAGCTGGCCGGCACGTTCCTCGAACCGCCGGATCAACAGCATGTCGTGATAGAGCTTTTTCAGGGTCGCCGAACTAGGTGGGGCCGCGTTGCTGACATCGGCTACATGTGCCACGTTCGGTTCGCTCATTGGGATTCCATTTGATGTTTGCCGCGCCAACCGCGGCCAAACGGCAGTTGCTTGCCGCGGCAGCGCGCGGCCGGCGGTTTTTTGGCAAGCGGGGGCGGTTTTTGCAAGCCCGGGTGCAGTTTGGGAAGTTTTGCCCTCGAGGGATAGGGATTACTGCTTATTCCGCGGCACGGCCACCTGCCCCGGCGCACCATCCATCAGCTTGTTGCGGGCAAGTTCCTCAATCAAGTCCGGGTCGCCAGCCCTGAGCAGCGCAATCCGGTGCTCCAGGCGCATGCGGCGTTCCGTCAGCTGGGTAAGTTTGGCGCTGCTGGTGGCCAGTTCGGCGTTGACGGTGTGCAAAGCGACATAGCCGCGCTCACCATAAACCGCGTAGTAGCCGAAATAGCCGACCACGGCCACGGTCATCGCAGGGAGGACCATCCAGCCAAAAACGCGCGAGACACTACGCCTGATTCGCATGCAGGAGAACGAATCACTACTGATTCGCACGGTCAAGGAGATATTGGTTAAGACCGCAATCGAGCGCGTTAAGAATTGATGCGGCGGAACTTTGGGATAGCCGCCGGGGCCAAGCCGCGAACACCCCATAACCAGAAAGGCCGCCCGAAGGCGGCCTTTCCGTTTCTTGTAA
>JBJKRM010000180.1:0-3193 GCA_046704685.1 Rhizomicrobium sp. | reverse complement strand
TGCTTGATGCGCGCGCCTTTCGCTGCGGAAGGCTGCGGGCGTCACACCGAAGACCTTGCCGAATCCGCGCGACACGGTTTCGGGCGATAGGCCGTGATCTCGCGCCCAGTGATCAAGGCGGACGCTTGGGTTGTTGCGAAGATCATACGCCAGCAGATCGGGCCAGTCCGCCGTGGCGGGTTCCGCCTCCTGCAACTGTTCGTGCAACAGTCGCCGCGCCTCGGCGGGGTCACGCTCCGCTGCGCGCGCGATGGCATCGGGATCACGCACGCGTCCCAGACTACCGCCAAGCGCAGGCATGTAGGCCAAGTTGAGAAGCTGGGCGCCGCAGCCTGGAAAGCGGTTGAGATGCGCATCGAAGGATCCATGCAGCAGCACGTCGCCGGGAGCGACACGGAAACGCCCACCGCTGCCGCATTCCTCATAGCCGCCGGACAGCACAATGGCCGCGTAAGGTTGGTCATGGCGGTGACGCGCGATGACGTGATGCCCGCTCCAGCGCTCGCGTCCCTCGGCAATTCGCGCGAATGTTCCCATCACAGGCAGGCTAGCGAAGGAACGAGCCAAGCAAAAGCTCTTGGGAATGCCCGCGGCTTTCGCCGCGCAGATTTTTGGAGCGTGTCAGAAAGAGCGGCGTGATAGCAATTCGCGCCGGTATCCGAACCTGTCCGGCCACGGCGATGCGCGTCGTTGTGACGGGGTGTCTACTATTCCATTCCCCAACGGTAGGGCAATCTCTTGCTTGGACAAGGAAGGGGGAAAGCATGGATCGTCGCGACTTCATCAAGGCATCATTGGTGGCTGGTATGGTGGGCAGCCGGGCCGCGGCGGAACCGATTGCGGGGGCGATCCCGCCGGGCGACATTGCAGCGGCACGCTTTCCCATGGACTTCCTCTGGGGCACGGCAACCTCGGCCTTTCAGGTGGAAGGGGCGTGGGACACCGACGGCAAGAGCGAATCCATCTGGGATCATTTTGCCCATGCCGGAAGGCTGGCCGGCAAGGCCAATGGCGATGTGGCTTGCGATCAGTATCACCGTTTCAAGGGTGACATCGCCCTGATGCAGCAGTTGCACATGAAGAGCCACCGCTTTTCGATTTCTTGGCCGCGTGTGCTGCCGTATGGAACGGGCGCGGTCAACCAGAAGGGCATCGACTACTACAGCCGTTTCGTCGATGCGCTGCTGGAAGCGGGCATCCGGCCGTTCTGCACGCTCTATCACTGGGACTTGCCGCAGGCGCTGGAAGACAAGGGCAGTTGGCCCAATCGCGATCTGGCAAAGTATTTCGCCGATTATGCCGGGCTGATGGCCAAGTATTTGGGCGACCGCATCACGGTTTGGGCGCCGTTCAACATGCCCTGGTCGGTCGCACGCGACGGCTACGGCACCGGTTGGGCGGCGCCCGGAAAGAAGGATTTCGCCCTGTTCTGGAAGGCGGCCCACACCATTGCCCTGGCGCATGGTGAAGCCTATCGCGCGCTCAAAGCGGCTTCGTCCAATGCCACAGTCGGCAGCGCCTTCGAACAGGAACCGGTCATCGCCAAGAGCAACAGCAAAGCCGATCGGGCTGCGGCCGCACGCTTCGTGGCTTTTCACAACCGTTTCTTCTTCAACGCGGCCATGCGGGGCGAATATCCGGCCGCTGTCGGCGAGCAGCAGCGCCATTGGATGGGGTTCAAGCCCGGCGACGAGAAGATCATGCGGACGCAACTCGATTGGGTCGGCGTGCACTATTACCTGCGGCTGATGATTTCTGATTCCGGCAGCAGGACGAACAGTCTCGATCCGCTCGACGGCGTCCGCGTCGAGCTTCCCCGGCAGGGACCGAAGATGCAGATCGGCTGGGAGATGTGGCCGGAAGCCTTCTATGGCATGCTGATGGAGGTTTCGCGCGAATACGGTCATCCCAGCATCGAGATCACCGAGACCGGTCTGCCTTATCCCGCAGCTCAGCCGCTGGCCGCCCAGATGCACGATCACGAACGGCTCAACTGGTATCGCCAGCATCTGGCCGCGCTGGCGCGGGCCCTGAAGGACGGCGCCAAAGTGCGCGCCTATCACGCCTGGACGCTGATGGACAATCTGGAATGGCAGTGGGGCTACACGCGGCGCATGGGGATCGCTTACACCGATTTTTCCACCCTGAAGCGGACGCTGAAGGATTCCGGCCATTGGTACGGCCGCGTCGCGGCGGCAGGGCGGCTGGCCGTTTGACACGTCTCCAAAACCAAAAGCCCCCGGTGGAAACACCGGGGGCTTCGGCACAACTGACTTCAGGAGAAAGTCAGACCGAGTAATACATCTTGAACTCGACCGGATGCGGGGTGTGCTCGAAGGCGTAGACCTCTTCCATCTTCAGGTCGATGTAGGCATCGATGAAGTCGTCGGAGAACACGCCACCCTTCTTCAAGAAGGCGCGATCGGCGCTGAGGCTGGCCAAAGCGTCGCGCAAGGATCCGCAAACCGTGGGGATTTCCTTCAGCTCTTCCGGCGGCAGGTGATAGAGGTCCTTGTCCATCGGGTCGCCGGGGTGGATCTTGTTCTCGATGCCGTCGAGGCCCGCCATCATCATCGAGGCAAAAGCCAGATACGGGTTCGAGCCGGCATCCGGGAAGCGCACTTCGACGCGCTTGCCCTTCGGGCCGGGCGCGAACGGGATGCGGCAGGAGGCCGAACGGTTGCGCGCCGAATAGGCGAGCAGTACCGGGGCTTCGAAGCCGGGGATCAGGCGCTTGTAGGAGTTGGTCAGCGAGTTGGTGAAGGCGTTGAGCGCCTTGGCGTGCTTGATGATGCCGCCAATGTAATAGAGGCAGGTGTCCGACAGATCGGCATAGCCCGAACCGGCAAACAGCGGCTTGCCGCTCTTCCAGATCGACTGATGGACGTGCATGCCCGAGCCGTTGTCGCCGGCCATCGGCTTCGGCATGAAGGTGGCCGTCTTGCCATAAGCCGCCGCAACCTGATGCACGACGTACTTATAGATCTGCAGATTGTCACCCGCCTTGAGCAGCGTGTTGAACTTGCAGCCGAGCTCGTGCTGGGCCGATGCCACTTCGTGGTGGTGCTTTTCCGGGTTGATCCCGAGGTCGCCCATGATGGCGAGCATCTCGCCGCGGATGTCCTGGGCGCTGTCGATCGGCGGAACCGGGAAGTAGCCGCCCTTGACCGATGGACGGTGGCCGAGGTTGCCC
>JBJKRM010000179.1:0-6822 GCA_046704685.1 Rhizomicrobium sp. | reverse complement strand
CCAGCTCGCCGTGGGCGAGGCGGCGCGCGACCCCAATTACGTGCCGCGCTTCAAGAAGCGCTACAACGAGGTGATCAAGCCGGCCCTGATGAAGGAGTTCGGCTACAAGAACGCGATGGAAGTGCCGAAGATCAACAAGGTCGTGCTCAACATCGGCGCCGGCGAGGGTTCGCAGGATACCAAGAAGATCCAGGCCGCGCAGAACGATTTGACGGCGATCGCTGGCCAGAAAGCGGTCATCACCAAGGCCAAGAAGGCGATCTCGACCTTCAAGATCACCGCTGGCCGCCCCGTGGGTGTCAAGGTCACGCTGCGCCAGGACCGCATGTACGAATTCCTGGATCGTTTGGTGACCATTGCCCTGCCGCGGCAGCGCGACTTCCGCGGGCTGAACGGCAAGAGCTTCGATGGCCGCGGCAATTATGCGCTGGGCCTCAAGGAGCACATCATTTTCGTCGAGATCGACTACGACAAGACGGAAACCGTGTGGGGCATGGACATCATCATCAACACCTCTGCGAAGACCGATGCGGAAGCCAAGGCGCTTCTCAAAGGCTTCCAGTTCCCATTCATGAATTGACGGCGAGGCGTTATGGCGAAGCTTTCCCAGATCAACCGCAATGCGAGGCGCGAGAAGATGGTGGCCAAGTATGCCGCCAAGCGCGCTGCGCTGAAGGCCAAGGCGAAGGACAAGAACGTTCCGATGGAGGAGCAGTTCGCCGCCCGGCTCAAGCTTGCGAAGCTGCCGCGCAATTCTTCCAAGACGCGCATCAAGCACCGGTGCGATCTGTCGGGCCGTTCAAAGGGCTACTACCGCAAACTCAGGCTGTCGCGCATCGCGCTTCGTGACCTTGCGAATTTCGGCCAGATCCCTGGCATGACCAAGGCGAGCTGGTAAGGAGAAACGGGACCATGGCGATTTCCGATCCCATTGGCGATTTGTTGACGCGCATCCGCAACGGCCAAACCCGCGGCAAGGCGAAGGTGGTTTCGCCGAACTCGCGTCTGCGGGCCAGCCTGCTGGACGTGCTGCAGTCCGAAGGCTTCATCCGCGGCTATGCGGAGGTGGAGTTCAAGGACGGGATGAGGCAGCTCGAGATCGAGCTCAAATACCATGAGGGTCGCCCCGTGATCCGCGAGCTTAAGCGCGTGTCGACTCCTGGCCGCCGCGTCTATGCCTCGGTGAAGGAGCTCAAGCCCCACCGTCAGGGCCTTGGTGTTTCCATTGTTTCGACGCCCCAGGGCGTGATGACCGACTCCTCCGCGCGCGAGAAAAACGTCGGCGGCGAAGTCCTCTGTCAGGTGTTCTAGGAGAAGCCAATGTCTCGTATCGGCAAGAAGCCGGTTCCGCTGCCGAAGGGGGTCACGGCCTCCATCAACGGCAGGACGGTCAAGGTCAAAGGTCCCAAAGGCGAGCTCTCCGTCACGCTGGTGGAGGAAGTGGACGTCAAGTTGGACGAACACGCCATCACGGTCAGCCCGCGCATGGAAATGGAGCGCGCTCCGGCGATGTGGGGGCTGTCGCGCACGCTGGTGAACAACCTGGTCAAGGGCGTGACCGACGGTTTCACTGAGAAGCTCGAGATCCAGGGCGTCGGCTATCGCGCCGCGGTGCAGGGCAAGAATCTGCAGCTGCAGCTCGGCTTCAGTCATGACGTCATCTATCCCATTCCCGAAGGCATCACGATCACCTCGGAAAAACCGACAATGCTGTCGATCTCCGGCATGGACAAGCAGTTGGTCGGTCAGGTCGCGGCAGAGATCCGCTCTTGGCGTCCGCCGGAGCCTTACAAAGGCAAGGGCGTGCGCTATGCGGGTGAGTATGTCCGCCGCAAGGAAGGCAAGAAGAAGTAGCCATGACAATGAAGCTATTCGACCGCCGCAAAAGGCGTACCCGCTACCGTCTCGTGCAAAACGCGAACGGCCGGCCGCGACTCTCGGTTTTCCGTTCCGGCCGTCACATCTATGCGCAGGTGATCGACGACCTCGCGGGTGTGACCGTCGCGTCCGCCTCGACCAACGAGAAGGATGCGAAAGTCGCAAAGCCGTGGAACATCGAAGCCGCCAAGAGTATTGGCAAGGCCATTGCCGAGCGCGCCGTTGCCAAGGGCGTCAAGCAGGTGGTCTTCGATCGTGGTGGCTATATCTATCATGGGCGCGTCAAGGCGCTCGCTGATGCCGCTCGTGAGGGCGGTCTGGAATTTTAACGGAAGGAACGGCACGTGGCGCGTGAAGGAAGAGACCGCGGCGATCGCGATGAGCGCGACAGCGAGTTCGTAGACAAGCTGGTCCACATCAACCGTGTCGCCAAGGTGGTGAAGGGCGGCCGGAGATTTGGTTTCGCAGCTCTGGTGGTGGTCGGCGACCAGCGCGGCCGGGTCGGCTTCGGCCACGGCAAGGCGCGCGAGGTCCCTGAGGCCATCCGCAAGGCGACGGATGCGGCGAAGCGGTCGCTGGTCCGCGTGCCGCTGAAGGACGGCCGCACGCTGCACCATGAGACCCGTGGCCATCATGGCGCCGGCAAGGTGGTGGTGCGTCCGGCTCCGGCCGGCACCGGCATCATCGCGGGCGGTCCGATGCGTGCGGTGTTCGAGGCGCTGGGAGTGGGCGACGTGGTCGCCAAGTCGCTTGGCACCTCCAACCCCTACAACATGGTGCGCGCCACCTTCGATGCCCTGAAGCATCAGCAGTCGCCGCGCCTGGTGGCGCAGCGTCGCGGCCGCTCGGTGGCCGAGATCATCTCACGCCGCGAAGGCCAGAAGAGCGCCGAAGCCAGCGCATAAGGATAAAGACCATGGCCGAGAAGAAGAAAACCGTGACTGTGCGCCAGATTCGTAGCGCCAATCGGCGGCCCGCCATCCAGACGGCGACGCTGAAGGGCCTCGGTCTCGGCAAGCTGCATCGCACCAGAACCCTGGAGGACACGCCCGCTGTGCGCGGCATGATCCGTTCCATTTCGCACCTCGTCGAGATTGTTGAAGAGAGCAAGTGACATGAAACTCAACGAAATCAGCAACAATCCGGGGGCGCGCAAGCACAAGACCAAGGTCGGTCGCGGCTCTTCGTCGGGCTTGGGCAAGACCTGCGGTCGCGGCGTCAAGGGCGCCAAGGCCCGCACCGGCAATCACGTCTACGGCTTCGAAGGCGGCCAGATGCCCCTTCACATGCGCATGCCCAAGCGCGGGTTCCGCAACATTTTCGCCAACGAGTTTGCCGAGGTGAATCTCGGCCGCATCCAGAAGGCGATCGATAACAAGAAGCTGAGTGCCTCCGGCAAGATCGATGTCGAGGTCCTCAGGAAGGCTGGTTTGGTTTCCAAGAGCCGCGACGGCGTCCGTCTGCTGGCCAAGGGCGAGATCACCTCGAAGCTCAATCTCGAAGTGGCCGGTGCCTCCAAGAGCGCTGTGGAAGCCATTGAAAAAGTTGGCGGTTCGGTGACTTTAACCTTCAAAAAGAAGATATATATGAACAAGAAGGGTGAGCCGGGCAAACGGGTCCAGAGGCGCACCAAGGCCGCGGAAAAGCGGGCCGCGCGGGGGGCCTCCTGACAGTGTGTCGGGGGCGGCCCTTGGCCGCCATTCGGGAGTAGATGATGCCTTCAGCAGCCGAACAACTGGCCGCCAATTTCAATTTCTCCAACTTCGCCAAGGCGAAGGAGTTGAAGCAGCGCCTGGTGTTTACGCTGGGTGCGCTGATCGTCACCCGGATTGGCACCTATATCCCGATGCCGGGAATCGATCCGCAGGGGATGGCCCACTTCATCAACCAGCAGGGCGGCGGGCTGCTCGACATCTTCAACACCCTGGCCGGCGGCGCAGTGTCCCGCATGGCGATCTTCGCCCTGGGCATCATGCCCTACATCTCCGCGTCGATTATCATGCAGCTCTTCACCACGGTGTTTCCCGAGCTGGAAGCGCTGAAGAAGGAAGGCGCAGCGGGCCAGAAGACCATCAACCAGTACACGAGGTATGGCACCGTAGGCCTTGCCGCGGTTCAGGCTTTTGCCATCGCGGTGGGATTGGAGCACGGGCAGGGCATTGTGCTGGATCCGGGTTGGTTCTTCCGATTCACGGCGGTCATCACGCTGACTGGCGGCACGATCCTGCTGATGTGGATCGGCGAGCAGATCACCACGCGCGGCGTCGGCAACGGCATCTCGCTCATCATCTTCGCCAATATCGTGGCCCGTTTCCCGACCATTGTCGGCGAGGCTCTGGAAGGCGCGCGCACCGGCGCCTTGAACCCGCTGGTTCTGATCTTCTTCCTGGGGTTCGCGATTGTTCTGGTCGGTTTCATCGTCTTCATGGAGCGCGCCCAGCGCCGGCTGTTGGTGCAGTATCCCAAGCGCCAGGTCGGCCAACGCATGTTTGGGGGCGAATCCTCGCACTTGCCGCTTAAGCTCAATGTTTCCGGCGTTATTCCGCCGATTTTCGCCTCGTCGATCCTTCTGATGCCCATGACGGTGGCACAGTTCAATGCCGCGAACCTGCCGGATTGGGCCACCAGCATTATCCAGCTGATCAGCCGCGGCCAGCCGCTCTACCTGTTCCTGTATGGCGCGATGATCATCTTTTTCGCCTTCTTCTACACGTCCATCGTCTTCAATCCCGAGGAGACGGCGGACAATCTGAAGAAATACGGCGGATTCATCCCCGGAATCCGTCCGGGCAAGAAGACCGCGGAGTATATCGACTACGTGCTCACGCGCTGCACTGTTGTGGGCTCGATATACCTTGCGGTCGTATGTCTCATTCCGGAAATGACCGAGAGTAATATTTCGTTCGCCTTGGGTGGTACCTCGATCCTGATCGTCGTCAGTGTGACGATGGATACCGTGGCGCAGATCCAAAGTCATCTGATCGCCTCGCAGTACGAGGGACTTATCAAAAAGGCTAAACTTCGGGGAGCACGTCGTTGAATCTCGTGATTTTTGGGCCTCCGGGCTCGGGCAAAGGGACACAAGCCAAGATCCTTCAGGAGAAGCGTGGCTGGCCGCAGCTTTCCACCGGCGACATGCTGCGCGCGGCGATCACGGCGGGCACGGATCTCGGCAAGAAGTGCAAGGCCATCATGGAGAAGGGCGAACTCGTTCCCGATGACGTCGTGATCGGCATCATCTCCGAGCGTTACGACCAGCCCGATTGCACGGGCGGCGCCATCTTCGACGGCTTCCCGCGCACCATTCCGCAGGCCCGGGCGCTGGACCAGATGCTGAAGCTGCGCAACAAGGAGATCGATCTCGTCATCGAGCTCAAGGTTGACGACAAGGTGTTGATCGACCGGGTCAAGACCCGCATCGCCCAGTCGGGCGGGGTGGCGCGCGCCGACGACAATCCCGAGACGCTGCAGAACCGTCTCAACGTCTATTATCAGAACACCGCGCCGCTGCTCGAGTTCTACAAGCGGGCGGATAAGCTGGTGACGGTCGATGGCATGGCGCCGATCGAAGAGGTCACCAAAGCGATTGCCGAGGTGATCGAGAAGGCCGGCCACAAGGGGTGATTGGGGCCGGAATAGAGTGAAAAGGCCTCGGGATTTGGGCCTGTTGACTGGGGTGCGCGCATTCATATAATCCGCGCCCTTGCGTCCGATTTCCCGGGAAAATAAGGCTTCTCAAGGCCTTGCGTGAATCGCGGGGTTTTGTGGGGAACGTACGCAACTGAGACGACAAAGAAATCTGAGCCGAGAGGCTCTCGGAGAAGGCCCGTGGCACGCATTGCCGGTGTAAACATTCCTACCCAGAAGCAGGTCATGATTGGCCTGCGCTATATCCATGGTATTGGCCCGGCGAAGGCCAAGGAGATTTGCGACAAGACGGGCATCTCTCCCACCCGCCGCGTCCATGACCTGACCGATTCCGAGGTCATTCAGATTCGCGAGGTGATCGACCGCGACTATCTCGTCGAAGGCGATTTGCGCCGTGAAGTGGCGATGAACATCAAACGGCTGATGGATTTGGGCTGCTATCGCGGTCTGCGCCATCGCAAGAACCTGCCGGTTCGCGGCCAGCGCACGCACACCAATGCGCGCACCCGTAAGGGCCCCGCTCGCGCGATCGCCGGCAAGAAGAAGGTGACGAAGTAAGATGGCCCCTCCTGCTGGCAAGGCGACCCGCACCCGCAAGAAAGAGAAGAAGAACGTCGTCACGGGCGTGGCGCACGTGGCTGCGACCTTCACCAACACCATCATCACCATCACCGACTCGTCGGGGAACGCGGTTTCCTGGTCGAGCGCCGGCATGATGGGCTTCAAGGGATCGCGCAAGTCGACGCCCTATGCCGCCCAGGTCGCGGCCGAGGATGCCGGCAAGAAGGCCGTCGACCACGGCATGCGCACTCTGGAAGTGGAAGTTTCTGGCCCCGGTTCGGGGCGTGAATCGGCGCTGCGCGCGCTGCAGACCGTCGGTCTGGTTGTCACCTCCATCCGCGATGTGACGCCGATCCCGCATAACGGCTGCCGCCCGCCGAAGCGCCGCAGAGTGTAATTCTTCGCACGGCGGGGTTTATGCCCCGATGTTGCGTAGGCAGATTAGGTTCGGAACCTGGCGTACCCGTCGAACGCATTGGGCGTGATCCGACACGTCCGGGAAACGATGAGGCAAAATGTTTCAGAAGAATTGGCAAGAACTGATCAAGCCGCAGAAGCTGCGGATTGATAGCGGTGGGCAGGATGCCGGCCGCTTCGCAACCATCGTCGCCGAGCCGCTGGAGCGCGGTTTCGGTCTGACGCTGGGCAATGCGTTGCGCCGTGTGTTGCTGTCGTCGCTGCAGGGCGCAGCCATCACCTCGATCCAGATCGAGGGCGTGCTGCACGAATTCTCCT
>JBJKRM010000178.1:0-2716 GCA_046704685.1 Rhizomicrobium sp. | reverse complement strand
GCCAGCGCGGCTTCGAGGGCCGGTGAGCTTTCAGCCTTGCGGAAGATGCGGGCGTCGCGCATGTCGAGGTTTCCGCTGAGGACATCCACCGGCAGAACATAGTAGTTTCCGGAAGTTTCCACCACTCCCGTCCAATTGAAGGGGTTTGCGGAACTCGGGAATGCGCCGATGCTTTGCGGATTTTGCTGTTGATAGCTGACGGCGTCCAGCATGTTCAACGCCCGGCTGTGGGTGAGTTCGCGCAGTCCGCAGAAAGCCGCCAAGGCGCAGAGCGAGACGATGGCTCCTTTCTGGAGGCCGGTCTTGCGCGCGCCCACTTCCTCCGTGACCAGCCGAAGCAGCGCCGGCAGGCCGAGCCCCAACACCAGAATCACCAGGATGATTGGGTCGACAATCGGCACGATGTCCCAGGCAACCCAGCGGCCGCTGAAAGGCAGAAAGGGCCGCGCGCCGTACTGGTTGGTGAGGTCGAGCAGCAGGTTGCTGGCCGTCGCGATCCAGCAGGCCAGCAGGAGCCACCGGCCGTTGAGCGGTGGTCCTTTCTTTGCGGGACGCGCCCTCTTGCCGAGAAAATAGACAATCGCCGCCAGCAAGGCTGCCAGCACCGTTATCCCGATGATGGAATGGGTGATGCCGCGATGGTATTTCAGATAGGTGACGCTTCCCCAGAAGCGAGTGACGACGTCAATGTCAGGCAGGTTGACGCCGATGACAATTGCCAGCGTGGCATAGCGCGTCTTGCGGTTGAAACCCGCGTAACTGATGGCCAGACCCGTGAGCGTGTGCGTCAGATTGTCCATGCCGGAAACCCAATCCGTGAGAGCGGAGTGTAGGATTTCTCGCGTGCCACTGTCAAGGTGCGAGTGTGCCCTGTTGTATGCGACCTTTTCCCATTGAAGAACCCACGGTTAAATCACGGGGCGATTAAACCGTGGCGCGTTGCCGTCAGGGTGATGTCGCGAAAGATCGGGGCGCCATCAGCGTCAGCGCGTCTGGAACAACCTCAAGGCTGACGGGAAGCCGGCCGGTTATTTCACCATCAACCTCAAAGTGGATGACTTCCTTCGGATCGCTGCCGGTGCAGCAGACGTGCGAACCTCGCAGAAATGTGACGTCGTGCAACCAGTGGTGAGTTCGCGTAAGGACCGCCGCTGCATAGAGAAAATAGCGTGCGGCGCTGGAGCTTTGAAAATGGCAGCAGGAGAATTCGAGGTCGCGGATGCTGCGCGACGGGGCCAGATGCAGCCAGCCGGCATAACGGCTGGACCGCTGGATGACGGCGAAGGTCCCTGAAACCCGGGCGCCGTTGACGGTGCACTGGAAGCGGGGAAATCCGTAGCGGAAAGCTTGCCGCAGCGCCTCCCAGACGTAGGCGGCGACTCCGACGCGCAATTTCAGGGGGACATCGAGCTGGCTGATAATGTGAGCGTCAAATCCGATGCCGGCCACGGCCAGAAAATATTGCTGGCGGGGCGATCCGGAGTCGTTCCAATTGGCCCGGCCCAGAGCGACCCGGCAGGGCATCCAGGCGGGAAGCTGCTTTGCCGCTCGCGTGATGTTGCCGGGCAATCCCAGCTCTTTGGCAATGATGTTGGCCGTTCCCCCGGGAAGAATGGCGAGCGGGATGGGACTCGGTGTCATCCCGTTGATGACCTCGTTGATGGTGCCGTCGCCTCCGCACGCGATGACCAGGTCGCAACCTGAGCCGACAGCCATTCGGGCCAATTGCGTGCCATCTCCCGGATTGGCGGTGAATTTTAAAGTAGCGGCGATTCCAGCGTTATGGAGGAAGTCTACCGCCCTTTGGATCTGGAGAGACCTCCGGGCAGTGTTCCATCCCGCAAATGAGTTACAGATTAAGACCGCGTTTTTCAAGGGAAGGTTTCGGCGGTGTGCCTGACCTGCCTTTCAGAGTACCAGCAGTCACTTTGGCACAGCGCCGCTGGTGCGCAGGCCCGGAACGGTTTGAAATCCAGGGTGATATCAATTGGCCCTGTTCGAAACCGCGTTTGGACCTACCCCCGTGATCACTTTTCTGGCGATTTTTTCGTTTTTCTTCTTCTCGAGTTTGGCATCGATCCAGACCATCTCGCCCACTTTCAGGTCAGCGAGTTTGCTGTGTTTCCCGTTGTGCACAAATTTAGTGTTGTGCACCAGCTTGAATGCCTGATCGTTGCCGAAACTGGTCTTGTCCAGAATGAGTTGGTCTTTGTCGATTTTTTTGATGACTCCGTAGATATAATTCTGGTATTTGCCGGCCAGAGAAATTGCATTCTCCCACCTTGTTGTAGCCCCTGGCGCATTCGGTGATTGCACAACCTGTGCCCACGCGGCTCCAGCAGACAGGAAGAAAGCCAAAAATCCGCTTATTAACGTTGTTTTATTGACTGTCATAAGATCTGGATGCCTCCCCTTTTCTCGAAGTCCCTCAACACCGAAGCTAGCAATCGAATTGTTGGAATGTCAAGTTGCAATTGTGGCCGATGAATGCCCAGCTGGCGAATCCCCTGTACAAGCCCGTGCAATGGACTGAAACTACCTGCCTGCAAATGCCCAACGGTGGTAAGACGACTTGCAACGGTCCTCCAGTCTACTTGTTGACCGCAATTTCGGCTTCCAGGGCCGGCAGATTTGTGATGATGACAGTACGGCCTGCGGTCTTGAGCATTCCTTCAGACTGAAAGTAGCTCAGGTTCCTGGAAACCAGTTCCCTCAC